>JBHOSR010000039.1:0-21422 GCA_042584405.1 Bacteroidota bacterium | reverse complement strand
AACTCAGGATTATTAGCATCAACAGAAAAACTTGCTGTCATATCATCAACTATAATGCTTTTAATTTTACTTTCGTCGGTAATTTTTATTGAAAACTCTGAATATGAAACTTTTGCTAGTCTTGAAGGTCCTGTAAAGGATGTTAGTATGATGAAAGCTGCGTTAGCAAACTATAAAATACACAACATATTGCATAAACAAAATCTTACTAAAGCTGACATGGAAAGGTTTTTTGCAATCGAACTTAGAGATTTGGTAAGAAGCAATCAGGTGAATTCATTATTAGTTTGGTATGCTGGCCATGGTAAATTTATTAATGATTTAGGATATTGGGTGCCAACCGATGCTAAACGCGATGATGAATTTACATATTTCAATATAAGTACTTTAAAAGCTGCATTGCAATCATATGCAGCTTTCGTTACACACACACTGGTAATTACAGATGCTTGTGAATCAGGACCAACATTCTATCAAGCAATGCGATCAGGTTTACAAGACAAAGATTGTGGCGACTGGGAAGCAACAAAGTTTAAATCGTCTCAGGTATTCTCATCTGCAGGATATGAGCTGGCTTCTGACAACTCACAGTTTACCAGAACTTTTGCAAATACATTAAGAAATAATCCAAATGCATGTTTACCAATCGAAAATGTAGTTTCAAAAGTTACAGTTGCTGTTGCTAAAGATGGTATGCAGAAACCACAATTTGGAAAAATAGATGGATTACAAGACGAAGGAGGTACATTTTTCTTTATATCAAAAGACAAGTAACAAAAAATTAAAATATGGTTTTTTCACATAATCTGAAAACTTGGAAAGTTATTCGCTTATTAAAGCGAATAACTTTTTTTTATGCAGCAATTTTGCTGAGTACTACTAATGTTAAATCTCAGACTTTTTATTTCGATGAATATGGAGTTCAGGAAGGACTTCCTTCAAAAATCTACGATTTAGTTCAGGATGAAAAAGGTTATGTTTGGGTAGCTTCCGAAAGCGGCATATCAAAATTCGATGGCGTGAATATAAAAAATTACACTTCTGAAGATGGATTATACGAAGGAGCCATCAAAACTTTGTTGAAGGACCCTAATAATAATATTTGGATGGGCCATATTTCTGGAGGGTTATCATTTTACAATGGTAAAAAAATGATTGTGCATCCCATAAGTGAGATGATTGGTTTTGAAATTTCTTCACTTATTATGGATAAAAACAATGCTTTATGGATTTGTACTATTGGCGATGGATTAATTCGTTTGGATAATCCTTATGAGTTAGATCCTGAAAAAATTAGATTTGAGAATTATAAAGGTGGAAAATTAGGCGATAGAGTATTTTCGGGTACAATTGCTATGAGTGATTCATTGTTTTTTATTACCGATGCAGGTATTAAAAAGTATGTAGCATCTGAAAATTCGTTTGAAGGATATGCGCCAAAAGGTTTATCAAAGTATTTTATAACATCTGCAATATTGGAAGACCATAATGGAGATATGTGGTTTGGAACATTTAATGGAGGTTTGTATCGATATTTAAAAGATAAAAAAGAGTTTAAAATTTATGATGCACGAGATGGATTAGCAAATAATTGGATAAGTACAATTTCAGAAGATAGTAAAGGAAATGTTTGGGTAGGAACCTGGGGGGGCGGTATTACCAAATTTTCAGATGAAGGTTTTATAACTTTTAATAATTCCAATGGTCTATCAGATTTAAAAATTAGAAAGATACTAGAAGATATTGAAGGTAATATACTTATTGCTACCAATGAACATGGTTTATCAATATTTAAAGGAGAAAGATTTACAAATTATGGAGTGGAAGATGGTTTGAGTGACCAAAATGTGTGGGCAATTACTCAAGATAAGGATGAAAAATATTGGTTTGGAACGAATAAAGGAATATCGGTTTATAATCCTTCGGCAGGTAAAAGAGGCATTCAATTTGCCTATTTCAATCAGGAAAATAGCGGAATAGGAGATCAAATTCGATTTTTAAAGGTTGACTCCAAAAATAATATATGGATTGGTACAGATGATGCCAATGTAACTATGTTCAACTATAAATCGGGAAGGTTTGAATCGAATCCAGTAATTAGTCGTCATTTTAGAAGAACACAAAATGTAACTGCTATGGATGTTGATAATCAAGATCAACTCTATATAGGTACCCTTGAAGGATTGGTATATTATGATATAAAAGAACAGAAAAGCACAATCTTAACACAAGGTTATGGATTAAATGGAAATATAATATCTGCTGTCTATGCTGATTCTAAAGATAGAATCTGGGTGGGAATAGACGGTGGTAAAGGTTTAAATAGGATAGAAGGAGCTAAAATAGAAAAAATAAATCTACAAGGATTATATACTCCCACTTCTATCTCAGAAGATAAAGAAGGAAATATTTGGATTGGGACTAAAGCAAAAGGAGTTTTGGTGTTGAAAGATACGGTTCTGCGAAAAACGATTACAGAAAAAGATGGTTTGCTTTCTAATATGGTTTCACAAATCAATATTGATGATAAAAACAATGTTTTTATTGGAACCAGTCGGGGATTAAATAAAATTGATCAATACGGTAACATTCACATTTATACAGAAAAAAGTGGTTTTATGGGTATAGAGGCAAAACAAAATGCTACCTATAAAGATGCTGAAGGTAATATATGGTTTGGAACTGTCAACGGTGTAATTAAGTATCAACCCAAACTTGATGATGGTGAAGCTCCTGAACCATTAACACATATTTCAAAATTACAGGTGAATCGCGAAGATAGAGAAATGATTAACGAACAAAAATTTAGCTATTTAGAAAACGACATAATCTTTGAATATCATAGTATTTGTTTAAACGATCCGGATGTTGTTAGGTATCAGATTATGCTTGAACCTGCGGATAAGGACTGGCGCCCTATTACTGATGGAACTGAAGAAACATATTCATCATTAGCTCCAAATAGATATACTTTTAAGGTAAAAGCAAGAAACAGTGCAGGTATTTGGAATTCAGAACCAGTAACATATACTTTTACAATACGACCTCCTTTTTACAAAACATGGTGGTTCATTCTTTCTTTAGTAGCCTTAGGTGTCATTGCTATTTTTTCTTACATCAAGGTTAGGACACGTAATCTTATAAAAGAAAAGAAAATTTTAGAAGAAAAAGTTGCTGAACGTACAGCTGAAGTTGTCCAGAAAAGTATTGAATTAGAGAAAAAGAATAAAGATATTACAGATAGTATACGATATGCAAAACGGATACAAACTGCGGTTTTACCACCTGAAATTCCTTTTGAAAATACTTTTATTTTCTTCAAACCTAAAGATATTGTAAGTGGCGATTTTTACTGGCTCGAGACAATCGGTAATAAGGAAATGATCGCAGCAGTTGATTGTACAGGTCATGGTGTGCCGGGAGCATTTCTTTCTATACTCGGACATAGTATGTTAACTAAAATTGTTCGTGAATATGGAATTCTTGAACCTGCAAAGATTCTAGATCAACTGGATTTAGAAATAATAAACGCATTGCACCAGAAAAATGTTAAAGGAGAACGCGTTGTAAACGATGGTATGGATCTAGCACTTATTTGTTATAATAAAGATACTCAAATACTCGAGTTTGCTGGGGGTTATAATCCTTTAATTATAATTAGAAATGGAGAATTAGAAGAAATTAAAGCTGATCGCTTTCCTATTGGCATGACAACTATTCATGATAATAAGAAGTTTACAAATAATGAGATCAAGGTAGAAAAAGGGGACTCTTTTTATATCTTTTCAGATGGTTATGCTGATCAATTTGGTGGAGATGATGGCCGAAAATTCAGAAAGAAAAACATGAAAGAACTTTTACTTTCAATGCAAAATGTACCAATGAAAGAACAAGGAGAGATGTTAGAAGAGCATATTTTAGAATGGATGAAAAATTATGATCAAATTGATGATATAGTTTTTATTGGAAGAAAATTCTAGGCTGTTAGAATAATAATTTAACCTGTTAAGATTTTAAATTTTAACAGGTTTTTTATGTTTTATACTGCAGCAATTTTAATAGCTGTTTCATCCCAAACAGGAGCATTGTTAATTGCAGAAATAATTTCTTCAGGGTGACTAATCGAGGTCCACATTTTTCGATGTTCTGATCGCATAAATCGTTCTTCAATCATTTTCTCAAAAAGGAGAAATAGATGATCGTAAAAACCATCTGTATTTACAAAAATAATTGGTTTGGTAAATTTGCCTAGTCTTTTTAATGTAATAACTTCCATTGCTTCTTCCAGAGTACCTGATCCTCCGGGAAGAATTACAACCGCATCAACGTTTTCAACTAGTTTTTTCTTACGTTCATGCATGTCTTTAACTAAAATTAATTCGGAGATATTCTTGTGTCCCCATTCTACATCCATCATAAACTTGGGGATTATACCAATAACTTTACCTTTTACTTGCATTGCTACGTCAGCTAGTTTTCCCATTAAGCCAACAGCTCCTCCTCCATAAATAGTAGTAATGTTATTTTCTACGAGAATTTTTGCTAACTTTTCTGCAACATCAAAATATCTTTGCTCAACCTTATGGCTCGATGCACAAAACACACTAACTCTTGATATCATATTCATATTAATTAATAGGACGATAAAGGTATAAAAAGTATATAAACAAAAAAGCCTTTCTTAATGCAAAGAAAGGCTTCAAATTGTATATATTTCTTTTACATTTTGTTCACATGTAAAGTTAAGCTCGACTTTAAGTTTGCTGCTTTATTTTTATGAATAATGTTTTTCTTTGCTAATTTATCAAGCATAGCATTAACTTTAGGCAACAATTGAATAGCTTCATCTTTATTTTCAGCACTGCGTAATTGTTTTATTAAATTACGAGTTGTTCTTGCAAAATACTTATTATGAAGTCTTAAGTCTTCACTTTGTCTAGCTCTTTTCTCTGCTGATTTATGGTTTGCCATAATTTCTCCGTTAACTTATTAAAATTTTGTAGTCCGTAGGGGAATCGAACCCCTGTTACCAGGATGAAAACCTGGCGTCCTAACCCCTAGACGAACGGACCATTTTTCAAGTCTGAAACTTGGTGGTGCAAAAGTAAATGATTTTTTTATTCTTGCAAATATTTTTTTAAAAATTTTAGACTTTTTTTAGGAATTGCAAATGTAATGAAATTTCTTAAAACAATTGGTATTTATAATGTTATTAGGAATTCAATAATTTAAAAGCGAAATCATTTAGATTTATTCCCGAAAAATTCCCGCTACTCATAAATAGTAGGTTTTTATATGAAAGGTTTAGTTTTTCTATATGTTCAATTAATTCTTTTTGATCAATAAATACTAGTAAACTTTCATTATTGAATGCTATATTAACTTGTTCTTTATTAATTGGATTTAATCGTTTGTGGGCAACAACTTCAGGATTAAAGTATATTATTGCAATGTCTGCCATATCCATAGTGCCTGCATACTCATTTAAAAATTTAGCATTTAAACTACTGAATGTATGAAGTTCCATTAGGGCAATAAGTTTTCTATCTTGATATTGTTCTTTGACAGCAGTGACAGTTGCCTTTAATTTTGATGGAGAATGAGCAAAATCCCTAAAAATGATTGTCTCTTCATTTTCTGCAAGTACTTCAAGTCGTTTGGAGGCTCCTTTAAATTCTGATATTGCAGTATAGAATTCTTCATCACTTAATCCAAGCTTATTGCATACCAGTTTAGCACCGCTTATATTTTGAAGATTATGTTCACCAAAGATGTTTAGAGGAATTTCTTTATCAGTATTTAATAAAAAGGTTTTATCATCTCTTTTAGTATAAGCATGCGTGGCATACCCGATTTTTTCAATTGGATTTTTAGTTTGTTTAACGACCTCTCTCAATATATTATCATTCTTATAATAAAATAAGCAACCTCCTTCTTCAATTTTTTCAATAAATATTCCAAATTGTTCTTTATAATTATCAAAAGTGGGGAATACATTAATATGATCCCAAGCAATACCACTAATTAATGCAATGTTAGGTTTGTAAAGATGAAATTTAGGACGAAGATCTATTGGTGATGAAAGATATTCATCTCCCTCAAAAACTGCAACAGGAGCATCTTCAGATAAGCTAACCATGGTTTCAAAACCTTCAATTTGAGCTCCAACCATATAGTCAAAAGATTTATTATGGAATTTTAAAACATGCATTATCATTGAAGTTATAGTCGTTTTTCCATGACTGCCTCCAATTACAACTCGTGTTTTACTCTTCGTTTGTTCGTATAAATATTCAGGATATGAATAAATTTTTAGATTTAATTCCCTGGCTTTTATCAGTTCCGGGTTATCATTTCGGGCGTGCATCCCTAAAATTACTGCGTCTAATTCAGAAGTAATTTTTTGAGGTTTCCAACCCATACAGTTTGGCAGTATACCATATTTCTCTAATCGAGATTTCGAAGGTTCAAATATTTCGTCATCAGAACCAGAAACTTGATATCCTTTTTTAAAAAGACTTATGGCTAAATTGTGCATTGCACTTCCACCTATAGCAATAAAATGAACTTTCATTTCCTATATTTGTATTTAATTGTGAAGATAGTAAAAGAAAGTTTGAAAATATAAAACATAGATTATGAAATTATATCCAATACACATTAGTAATTTTAAAATTGACGGTGGAGCAATGTTTGGTGTTGTTCCTAAAATATTATGGCAAAGCAAATATCCTGCTGATGAAGATAATTTGTGTAATTGGGCTATTCGATCGTTGTTAGTTGATACTGGTGAACGCGTAATTTTAATTGATAATGGATATGGCGACAAGCAAAGTAAAAAGTTTTTTAGTCATGTTTATTTAAATGGTGGCGATGGTCTTGAAGGTGCTTTAAATAAACATGGATATACTTTCGATGATGTTACCGACATGATTTTAACTCACTTACATACAGATCATTGTGGTGGAGGAGTAAAATATAATAATGATAGAACCGGATTCGAAATGGTTTTTAAGAATGCCACATATTGGGTAAGTAAACCGCATTGGGAGTGGGCTATGAATCCAAACAAACAAGAAAAGGCAGCTTTCTTAGAAGAGAATCTATTACCAATGTTAGAAAGTGGACAACTAAAGTTTATTGAAAAAGACACAGAATTGTATCCTGGAGTTAAACTTAGATTCTATAATGGACATACCGTAGGACAATTGGTTCCATTTATTAATACTGGTGAAAAAACGGTTGTTTTTATGGCCGATCTTATTCCATCAACAGCACATATTCCTTTAGTATGGAATATGGCATATGATGTTCGCCCAATGGATATGATTCAAGAGAAAGAAGATTTTCTAAACGAGGCTGCTGAAAATAATTACACTTTATTTTTCCAGCATGATATTAATATAGAATGTGCCACCGTGCTAAAAACAGAAAAAGGAGTACGATTAAAGGAGTCATTTTCACTTATCTAAATTAACTATTTGATCCTGTATTTAATCTCAGGATTGCATTATTATTTTAACGTATTGCTATTTCTTTATTTCAGTTGTAAATTTGAATAAATATCGTAATACTAGCTATATTATTAATAGGGATAAAAAACTAAACCACTTATGAAAAAGGAGCATCTACCATTATTATTGATGGGATGGATTTCTATTATTCTATTTTCGTTTTTCTTGAATTTTTATTTGATGAAGCTTAATACTTCACGATTAGCAAAAAATAAAGCCGAATCTTTTTTTAGTGAAATAGTTACTACACGATTATGGAATTCTATTCATGGAGGTGTTTATGTGCCAATTACTGAGCAGACTCAACCTAATCCTTATTTAGATGTTCCCGAACGGGATATTGAAACAATTCAAGGCAAAAAACTTACCATGATAAACCCTGCATATATGACTCGCCAAATAGCAGAACTAGCTGAAAAAAATAATGATATAAAATATCATATAACAAGTTTAAATCCCATTAGGCCGGCAAATAACGCAGATGATTGGGAAACAAAAGCGTTAAAACTTTTCGAAAAAAATCCAGAAGGGATAATTGAAAAGGCAGATTACGACTCTGCTGCATTCTATCGTTATATGGCACCATTGGTGACAGAAGAAAGTTGTATAAGTTGTCATGCAGGTCAAGGATATAAAGTTGGAGAAATAAGAGGAGGCATTAGTGTTTCATTCCGAAGCGATGTTTATCATTTAATAGAGGTTAAACAAACAATTGCGTTATCTGTAATTCATTTTGTGGTTTTATTTTTAGGAATATTTGCACTGAAGTATTATTATTCGATGTCTAACAAGTATTTGACAGAATTACAAATTAAGAACTTACGATTAGAAGAAGATAAAGTAAAACAAGCAAAACTAAACAAAGAACTTTTTCAGTTAAATAGTACAAAAGACAAATTATTTTCAATTATTGGACATGATTTACGGAGCCCAATAAATTCAATCATTGGATTCTCTGGTTTATTAAAGGAAAAAATTGACCAAAATGATTTTGATAAAATAGCATATCTAAACAATCATATTTGGAATGGAGGGATACAAACTAGTCAATTGATTGATAACATATCTTTTTGGGCAAATACACAAAAAGAAAAAATTAAGTTCAATCCAGCTCAGATTAGCTTGAAAAATATTTTTACAGATTTGCTAAAAACATACGATTCAATAGCTTCTTTAAAGAACATTACGTTGGAAAATAATTTAAAAAGTGATATTTTAATTTGGGCTGATATTGATCTTCTAAGAATTATTCTCCGCAATTTAATTAACAATGCCATAAAATTTACCAAGAAGGATGGATCGGTAATTATAGATGCTACAGAGTTAGAGAGTGAAACAAGAATCTCAGTTAAAGATAATGGTATTGGAATTTCAGAAGATAGTATCCAATTGCTATTTTCTTCAGCTAAAGATAAATCAACGCTGGGTACTGAGAATGAATTTGGAACAGGGTTAGGGCTAATGTTATGCAAAGAATTTGTTGAAAGACATGGAGGAAAAATTTGGGTAAAATCTGAGATCAACAAAGCGACCGAATTTATATTTTCGATGCCTCATAAATTGTAATTCATTAAACAGTTTGCTTATATTATTTCTTATTTATATTCGATATAAAATAATTACAAGCGCACAAATATCTTCTTGTATAATTGCCGGTTTAAAAAGATTTATTACTTTCGTATCTTTTTATTTAAAACTTGAACATATTATGAGAAAATTCACTTTAGCGTTGCTTGTTATTCTGTTTGCTACGCATTTAAATGCACAGGAAAAATCATTCAACAATTTTGATTTTGGAGCTGGAATGGGGCTCAATTATGGAGGATTTGGATTTAATTTATCCGTTGCTCCGATACCATTTATATCATTAGAGGGTTTTTTGGGTTACAACTTTCTTGAACCAAATGTTGGAGGAGCCGTTAATATTCATGTTATTCCTAAAAACAATACAAAAACATACAATTTAGCTTTAAAGTCTATGTATGGTTATAATACTGTATTAATTACTTTAGATGGAGATATGGATAGTAAAACATTTTACGGATTAAGTTTTGGAATAAGCAATAAACTAAGATTTGGAAGCAGAAAAAGAAGTGGTTTAGATTTAGATTTATTAATTCCTATTCGTTCTAAAGAAGCTACTGATTATTATGATGAATTAGTTGATAATGATTATGAAATGACTCCTTTGTCGCCAATTGCAATAAGTATAGGGTATCATTTTGAATTTTAATACTATTTTAAGTAATCAATACAATATTAACAGCTATTTAATTATTAAATAGCTGTTTTTTTGTACTTGTGAGTTAGGGTAAGCACATAGTTTAATTGTATATTTTTATAAACCTTTTAAATTTGTCTTATGAAAAAATTGTCCATCTTAGTCTCTTTTCTTTTAATATTATCTGGTACTATACTAGCTCAAAAAAACAAGCAAACACCATATAAGTATAAACATATGCTTTCTGCCGATGAGGAAAAAAGAATGCATCAGATAGGGAAAAGTTTTATTGAAACAGCTCCTCCTTTAGAAATTGTAAGAAATATAGCTGAATTTGAACCAATGAGCGGAGTTATGGTTCGATATCCATTTGGAATACCTTTTGATTTAATAGCATCATTTGCAGAAAAGGATACCGTAATAACCATAGTTGAAAATTTATCAGAAGAAACTGCGGTTCGATCTCAATATCAATCAAATGGAGTTGATTTAAATAAGTGCAAATTTTTTCATAATAATACGGACTCTTACTGGACAAGAGATTATGGACCATTTTTTATTGTTGATGGGAATGATGAGGTTGGGATTGTTAATTTTGCTTACAACCGCCCACGACCTAATGATGATGATGTTCCAATGCACTTAGCCGATTTTTTAGGAATTGAATGGTATGGAATGAATGTGGTGCATACTGGAGGAAATTATATGACAGATGGTTATGGAATTTCAGCATCAACAAAAATAGTGTATACCGAAAGTTATGATGTTGGAATTCCAGAAGATTCGGTTGATAAGCGAATGTTAAACTATTTAGGAGTTAATACATATCACGTTTTAGAAGATCCAAATAATACATATATTGATCATATTGATTGTTGGGGAAAATTTTTGGACGTTGATAAGATATTGATTCGATCAGTTCCTGAATCACATGCACAATATGATGAATTAGAAGATATGGCACTGTATTGGATGCAACAAAAATCATCATGGGGAAATTATTATAAGGTCTACAGAGTTTATACGCCTAATGATCAGCCATATACAAATTCATTAATTCTTAACGGAAGAGTTTTTGTGCCTCAAACAGGATCTGCTTGGGACGACGAAGCAATAGAAACTTATCAAAAAGCAATGCCGGGATATGAAATTCTTGGATTTACTGGAAGCTGGCTCTCTACTGATGCACTGCATTGCCGAGCACATGAGATAGCTGATGTTCATATGCTGCAAATTCAACATTATCCTATATTAGGGTACCAGGATTTTGCGGCAAACTATTCATTTACTGCTGATATTAAAGATTTAAGCAATAAAGGTTTATATCCTGATTCTTTAAAACTTATATATAGAATTGATGAAAATGAGTGGGATACTGCATCATTAGCACATAAACAAAAATCCATATATGATGCTCAAATTTCTGGTATCACAGATGGTTCGAAAATAGTGTACTACTTACATGTAACAGATAAATCCGCTCGTTCTGAAAATCATCCTTATATGGGAGCGATTGAACCTCATGTTTTTTATGCTGGAGGAAATGAGCCTGTTTTAACATTGTCGCACGAAGAAATTACCTTTGATACTTCAGATGAGATCGAATTTATAATTCAAAACAATTTTGCTGAATCAATTACAATTTTTGGTATCGATCATGAGCTAAATTTTGCTGCAGCTAATCCCAATAAAACATTAAGCTTTCCATTAGACTTGGCATCCGACAGTTCAATTGTTTTTACTACTTATCCAATTGGTTCAGTTAAAGATTCGAAAGGATATAATGTTGATACGTTGAGAATAGCAACAATTGATAGTTTATATCAAGTTGTTATTAAAAGTAATGAAGATTTTACGCAGGGAATTGAAATTGCCGAAAGCATTAATACAGTTGCTTATCCAAATCCATTTAACGATGTAATTAGCATAAAAGCAACAAATTTAAATGGCGCAAGGTATAGTTCAGCTTTCGTCGTAAATATTTCAGGACAAATTGTCGATTATTTGAATCCACTTGTTGAAAATACAAATCTAGTTGAACTGGAATGGAATACTGCAAATAAAGAAATTGCAAATGGGTTTTATTTTGTTTCGATTGTTTTTGATATTGGTGTAAAAACATTTAAAGTAATTAAACACTAATAAGTTAATAGGTGATTTTAAATTTGAAATATCGAAATTGTAAAATTTTTATCTTCATTTTCATTCTTTTTATTGGATGTACAATAAATCCCGATGGTTTTATTATACAAGGTGAAGTTAGTGGATTTAAAGACAGTACAGTTTTATATTTATATAATCCCAAAATTCAGGAAAGTATTGATTCATCATTAATTATTGAAGGGAAATTTAAATTTGAAGGAAAACTTGAAGAGCCGCAACGATTGTTTGTAACAAATAAATACGTAAACGAAGAGGAGTATAAATACACTTCGTTCTTCGTAGAAAATAGTTTGATAAAGGTAAAAGGCGAATACAATAACTTCAGGTACTGCAATGTAACGGGCTCAAAATCACAAGAAATAGAAAAAAAGCTTGTAAAGGAAATTAAAGAAAACAACATAATTCGGGATAGCTTAATTAGATATATTAATAAAAATAGAACTTCAATCACGGATGATGAAAAAAATGTATTGTGGTGGAAAATTAATAAAACAGATAGTTTAAATGATATTCAGTATTTAAAATTTATTGATGAAAATTTAAATTCTTATCCTGCATTAGAAAAGTTGCAATGGAGAATGTCTGAAATTTCTAAAGATTCCGTACGCATGTATTTCGATCGTTTAACACCTAAATTTAAAGAAGCTTCAACCGGAGAATTAATAAATACATATTTAAATTCAAGAGTTATTAAGATAGGGGGACCATATATTGATTTTGAGGCCATAACTTTAAATGGAGAAAAATTCAAACTTTCAGATGTAAAAAAGGATTTTATTTTACTCGACTTTTGGTCTTCTGGATGTGGCCCATGTCGCACTGCAAATAAGGAGCTAGCAAAACGTTATGATGAAATTGAGAAAAACCTTGAAATTGTAAGTTTTTCTTTAGACGTTAAAAAGGAGAGGATCGAAAATGCTTCTATTGAGGATGGAATAAAATGGACTAATGTAACAGACTTTAAGGGAAATAATAGCGGAATAGCAGTACAGTATGAAATATCTGTCATTCCTTGTTCATATTTAATCGATAAAAAAAGAAATGTTATAAAGAAATATATAGGTTATAACCCCAACTATATTGATGAAATTAAGAATATAGTTTTAGCTAAATAATTTCTAGTAATAGCAGTTAAACCATATTCTACAAAAGTTATCTTATACACAGTATTAATATTGATAAAATGTAATTGTTATGAGAAAAATATCCTCAATATTTCTAAACATAATATTTGTTATAATTTTTACAAATATTAATGTTTGGAGTCAACCATTTAATAAAGATATTTATAAACAGCGTAGACAACAGCTTATGAATAAAATGGATAATGCTGTCGCCATTTTTGTGAGTCCTGAAGTTTCTAACCGTAATAGCGATGTGGATTACATATATCGGCAAAATAGTGATTTCTATTATTTAACAGGATTTACTGAACCAAAGTCAATTTTTATTTTAAATCCTGGAGCAAAAAATGAGTTTGTAATGTTTGTACAAGCAAAAAATCCAATTACAGAAATGTGGATTGGCGAATTAAGTGGAATAGAGGGAGCGATGAATAAGTATGGAGCTGACACGGCTTATGTTTATGATGATTTTTATGACTTTGTAACATATTTTATGTATGGAAAGGATGAGGTTTATTATGATATGAATGATGATAAGTTTAATCAGAAAATTTCTGAAATAATAAATTATTCTTGGGGATCGCTTCCTAAAAAAATAATTCATCCATCCGAGCTTATCCATAATATGCGGATTATAAAGTCTGATGAAGAAATAGAGCTAATGCAAAAAGCAATTGATATTACTTGTCAAGCTCATATTGAAGCATTGAAGTTAACAAAACCCGGCATGTATGAATATGAAATAAAAGCAAAGATTGAATATGTTTTTGCAAAAAATAATAGTCCTCGTGTAGGATTTCCTTCAATAGTAGCATCTGGACCTAATGCAACTTCATTACATTATGAAGGTCAACAACGAAAAATGGAACAAGGTGATCTTCTTTTAATGGATATCGGAGCTGAATATGGATACTACTCTGCAGATATTACACGCACAATACCTGTTAATGGAAGGTTTACTAAAGAGCAAAGAGAACTTTATGAGATTGTATTAGGAGCTCAAGAACTTGGAATAACATTGCTTAAAAAAGGAGAAGGAATACAAATGGCCGTGAATAGTATGACTGAGTTTGCTAAAGATGAGCTTTTAAAAGTGGGTTTGATAACAGATAAAAATAGTAAATGGCAGTGGAGACTCTGGTACTTTCCGTATACATGTCATTGGTTAGGACTAGACGTACATGATGTTTCAGGAGAAGTTGAAAAAAATGAAAATGGAGTTGTTCTTCAACCAGGAATGGTGACTACAATAGAGCCTGGAATTTATATAAACCCAGATAACCTAACAAATCTAAAGGAAATATTACAAGCCTATAGAATACAAGTTCCACAGGAAGAAATTGACGAATTTTTAAGTAAAGTAGAGCCAGTAGTTCAGAAGTATGCTCATATTGGAATTCGAATCGAAGATGATATTTTAATCACTAAAGATGGTAATAAGAATTTATCGATAAAAACCCCAAGGACTATAAAAGAAATTGAAGATATGATGAAA
This sequence comes from Bacteroidota bacterium, assembly GCA_042584405.1. GTDB lineage: Bacteria > Bacteroidota > Bacteroidia > Bacteroidales > UBA12077 > UBA12077. Next base: position 6,905 of record JBHOSR010000039.1, on the reverse strand, counting down.
TAATAACCAATAAATATATTTAAAATACAAAAGGATGTCTCTTTTTTTGGGCATCCTTTTGTTATGTTTTAAGAATTTGTCTTATAAATTAAAGGACTTAATTTCCCTTGATAACACATTTTTTTACAAGTGTATGATCGCCCGACGTAAGTTTTACAAAATAAGTTCCAGAAGATAAATTTGAAACATTAATATTATCTGAACCTTCAATTGTTTTTTTAATGATTAATTCTCCAAGAATATTGAATAATTCAATATCAGCAGATTGATACCCGCTATAATTAATATGCAATTCAGAGCTAACAGGATTAGGATACATCATGAAATAATTATGGTCGCTTAAATTGCTTCCTTCAGATAAAACAGTAGTATTACCTGCTAAGGATGCAACAGTTGCAAGTGCAGCACCTGTTAAATTTTCAGCAAGCTCCAGGCTATTTACAGAAAGACCAAGTATATCGTTAATAGAATGAATATAAGGGCTATAATAATAAACGTCTTCAAAAGGGAATATTCCCATATACCCCTGATTATTAAATGAAGTATGATCACTATCTCCTCCAAATAAGTACCCGTCTTCTACGCCAAAATCGGGCAGGTAAGTGGAACAAATATTTTTATAATAATCAGCAAGATCATTCGCCGAATAGGGATAAATCAAACTGGTATGTAAAGTTTGACTTTCATGTTTATATCCTATCATATCAAGATTAACATAACCAATCACATTTTTATTATTATTATTTAAATCGGTTGCAAAATAATTACTCCCAAATAAACCATATTCTTCACCAGAAAATGCGCAATAAATAATAGTATGTTCAAATGTGTATTCACTTAGAATTCTGGCAATTTCGAGGACCCCTGCAACACCCGAAGCATTATCGTCTGCTCCTGGAGCAGTTGCTCCATTGGAGTATGAATCTGCGTGCCCTCCAACAATAACATATTCAATAGAATCTGCTTTAACTTCTAACTCACCTTCTGTTCCTGGCTGAGTTGCTATTACATTAAAACTTGGAATACCGTAGCTTGAAAGATTTTGAACAGTAGTTCTAAGTCCATAAGACTCAAATTTTGATTTAATCCAGTTTAAAGCATTAACAACTTCGCTAGAATAGCAGTCTCTGGTTGTAAAGCTACTTAAATAAGAAATTGTAGCTTCGATGCTATCAGTATTTACTATGTCTAATATTGAAGCTATCTCTTGCTTATATGAAACTTCATAATTAAATTTTGATTGATAGTTATCCGAAATAAATGCTTTGTTTTCATCAAAAAAGACGAGAGCATCGTTTTTTATAGGTTTGAATTGCAAGATTGATTCTTCGCTAATTTTTATTATCGATATGTTTTGATTAGAAAAAAGTATTTCTCCGATCCCAGAAATGGATTCTTTTAATTTTGGCAGTTCGTTTTCATTAAAATATTGAACAAAATATTTAAATTCCTTATCAAATCCATTTTCTTCTAACAATGCATATTGAAGACTACCCTTATATTCTCCAGAAATAATTGCAAAATTATCGTTATAAAAATGAACAGTGATATTCTTTTGGTTAAATAAAACATAAATGTCATTGTGATTTTTTCCTTCAACTAACCCTAAAGATTGAGCACTAATAGACAGGTAACTAATCCATAGAACGAAAATGAGTATACAATTTTTCATATCTGAAATCAATTTTAGTAAAATAACTTTAAAAATAAGATTAATTTAATAACAAATACCCTATTGTTTCTAAACTTAAAATAGGAATATCTGCCAATTCTTCAATAATATAGTTTTTCAAAGACTTAGAGGATTAACTCTAATTAAAATAAAAAAGATTCCTTCTGAGTATTAGTTATTATTGAGTATCTTTGTGTCAGATTATTTTTCGATTTTCGAAATCTAATTTAGAATATCCTCGGGTGTGGTTGCCTGGGGATATTTGTCTTTTAAAACTTATCTTTATTGATTATTTAAAGAATTTATTATGTTGTTATTTTCAGAAACATCAATTGATCAGCTAGTTGTGCACGAAGTTGGAAACAGGCATAACGAAGAAAACATTCGATTTTCAAAAGATCTTTTAAAAGTGGATAGTGATATTAAAGATTTACTTTCAAAGTATTTTCTTACTCCGTTTAAAACGAATGAATACTTCAATTTTTATCACGAATCGGATTTAAATTTGAATGAAGTATTTCATTATACTTCGAAAATATTCGATGATCCAGATCAGATATACGATCAATCAGTAAATTTAGCTAAGCATCTTTATGAAAATTCTACGCACCCAAATATCAATGGTGGAGAGTTTTATACTGTATATTTTCAAGACATATTATTTAATAACGAACCTGTTGATGCCATTGGATTATTTAAATCGGAAACTCGGGAAACATTTTTAAAAGTTTACCCCAAAGATGATAATTATTCAATTGAAAGTGAGCAAGGGATTGATATTAAAAAGCTTGATAAAGGTTGTTTGATTTTAAATCTTGAAAAGGAAAAAGGATATATTGTCGCTACAGTTGATAAAACAAATAAAGGTGAAGATGCTCGTTATTGGATCGACGATTTTCTGAAAGTTAAACAACGCGAGGATGAATACTACCACACGGAAAATGTAATGAAATTGTATAAAGATTTTGTGGTAAAAGAAATGCCAAACGAATTCGAAGTAACCAAGGCCGATCAGATTGATATGATCAATAAATCAAAAAAATTCTTTAAAGAAGCAAATAATTTCGAGTTAGAAGATTTTTCGGAACAAGTTATTGAAGATAAGAACCTGATTGAAAGCTTTAATAGCTATAAGAAAGTTTATGAATCGGAAAACGAATTGCAAATTTCAAATGAATTTGAGATTTCGACTAATGCTGTAAAGAAACAGTTTAGAGTAATGAAAAGCGTTATAAAATTGGATAAAAATTTTCATATATATGTACACGGTAATCGTGAGTACATTGTAAGAGGATATGATGAAAAAACTGGAATGCATTTTTATCAGGTATTTTTTAAAGAAGAGAACTAATGAACGGAACTAACAGATCGAATATCAAACCTGGAATTATGGTCGCAATTGTACTTAAAAACGATCAAAGAACAGGAAAGCTAACTGAAGGCATTGTTCAGGATATTCTTACTAAATCAGGAACTCATCCGCATGGGATAAAAGTAAGATTAACAACAGGAGAAATTGGACGAGTAAAAAAGATTATGAATGATTCGGAAAGCTAGGCTTTTATTATATTTACAATAAACTTTAAAGCTACTTTATAATGAAAAAAGCGATCAAAATCTTAGTTATTACTATTGGAATTATTTTAATTCTGGTTATTGGTGTAATCAGCTATTTCTATGTAGCATATAACAATTTTTCATTTGAAGATGAATTCCAGGTGAATGAAAGTGTCCTTCCATATTTTAATATTTCGTATGATGAATCACGTAACGATTTTCGTTCAAAATCAAATGAATTAGTTTTAAAATATCCTGAAACAAAATTGTTCGAGATCCCCGTATCAAGTAATATTGATACCAACTTAACCATTGATTTCTGTTACATTCGTGGCTCACAAAAAACAGATAAGATCTTAATATTAAGTTCTGGTATTCATGGTGTTGAAGGATATGTTGGAAGCGCAGTTCAACTTTTTTTTATCGATAATTATATTAACAAAGATCTCCTTGATAAAACAAGTATATTACTTATTCATAGTGTTAATCCTTATGGATTTAAATACACACGCAGAGTTACTGAAAACAATGTTGATTTAAATCGCAATAGCGATATTGATAAGGAATTATATTCAACAATTAATGAAGGCTATCCTAAAGTTTATAATTTAATTAACCCAACGAGGACTGTTGAACCTCATAGCTTGAGGAATCGTTTTTTCTTTATCAAAGCAATTAAGGCGATTGTAAAAGAATCGATGCCTGTACTTAGGCAAGCTGTTTTACAAGGTCAGTATGAGTATCCCAGTGGTTTATATTATGGAGGCAATGATTTTGAACCACAGATTAAAAATATGGCCTTGAGCATAGATACAATATGCGATCCATACAAAACAGTATTTGCTATTGATTTACATACAGGATATGGAGAAAGAGGGAAATTGCATTTATTCCCAAATCCTGTTGAGGAATCTGTTAAGAAACGCATGGAATCTGTTTTTGAAGGTTTTCATATTGATTGGGGCGATTCAGATGATTTTTATACCTATTCAGGGGATTTTGTAAGTTATATTCAGAAAATCAATAATGATAAAATATTTATCCCAATGCTCTTTGAGTATGGAACTATGGATAGTAGAAAAACATTAGGCTCAATAAAATCTTTACACACAATGATATTAGAAAATCAGGGAGAATATTATGGATACAATGCAAATGAAGATCGGGAAAAAGTAAAACATGATTTTATTGAAATGTATAATCCATCATCTGATTCATGGAAAAGCCAAATAATGAATGAAACCAAAATTGTATTTGATAAATCTTTGAAACGATTTAGTGAATTAGAATTTCAGTAACATTCTTTAACTGTAACTTTGAAAATGTTTTAAACGTCATATCTAACAAAAACATTATGAAAATTCGTTTAATTTCAACTTTTATTCTATTAATTCTTTTTACAGCTGATTTAAGATCAATTGAATCAGAAGATATCGTTTTTCTAAAACCCACAGGAGAGTTTGAAAATGATTTTCCTGTAATGCAAATTTGGGATGATACCGATACATCTTTAATACAATTAAGAGAAAGATACCTTAACTCATACATATCAGAAAATATTAAGCTATATCAATTTGTCCAGAATTATTTGGTTAATCAAGGCAAAACCCCAAACACAGAGCCCGTTTATGTTGCTTTAAGTAACAATCAGGGAGGATTTCCCGAGATGGGATTTTATCTCGAATCTGAAGGAAATAAAATAAATAAAGAGCATGCCGGCTATGTTGATTTTCATAAGAGCACTTTAAATAGTGCTATGGATGAAGCAGGTTCTGATTGTCAGATTTTACCTCACGAACTTGGACATATTATATTAAAATATTTGTGTATAAAAGGTAAAGAGAACAAAGGTGCATCAACAGATATGCATTATTTCCCTGTTGTAACAGATTACTGGACAGCTTTTAATGAAGGATTTGCAGAGCACTTTGAAGTTATTGCTCATCAACTTGAAACGAACGTTAAGATTAAAAAAGGAATTGAAGAGGATCTTGATTTAATTCCTGTAAAGACAGAAAAACAAATTAAAGGATATAAACATGACTTTACCTATCCATTTAGAATTGGATTTTATAGGGCAACAACGATAGCCTGGTTTCAGAATTATGAGATGTACAGACGTCATGCAATGGTTCATAATGGAGATATAAAATACAAATCAGATATTGTTGATATAAAGCCAATTGATGATGCTATATTATTTAGAAACTCAGGATTATTTTATGACCATAAGGATATGCGTTCTTATGAACAGATGTTATCAACCGAAGGAATTGTTTCGGCATTCTTTTACAATTTAGTTAATAGCGATATAAATAAATATTATCAAGATAAAACTTTTTATAATCAATTTTTGCAGGTCAGCGATACGGCTAATTATACACCTGAAAATAAATTTAGCGTTTATGAAAATGCATACTTGAAATTCTTTTATATCATATCAAAATATGTTTATGATGATTATTCAGAAAATTCAAATTTATTTGATTTTATTAATGGTTACATAGCTGAATTTCCTGATGAAGCTGAAATAATACTGAAAGTTTTTAAAGAAACTACATCTTATGATTATAGAAAACCGGCTAAAGAAATATGGTTGTTAAAGAAGAACTTCGATCATCAGTTTATATCATTGATTCAATATGGAGCTACTTTACCTTTTTATAGTATCAATATTAATACCGCTAATACTGTAGATTTTTTTGCAATTGGAATAGATGAATCTGATTCAGAAAAATTAATAGAAGAAAGAATAAATAACGGATGTTATAATGATATTAATGATGCAATTAATCGTACAGCTTCTTTAAACGATAATTCAAAAAACATTTTATTAAATAGTGATTTTGATATAGATTATGTGGAGAAACAATTTGAAGATTTTGAATTGAACTTAAAAAGCCTTTTAGCAGCAATTTTAATACATTTTTGTATTAACTCTTTGTTTTCAGTATTTGATTTTTTTACGTAAAAAATCAGAAAAAATTAAACCTGTAATTTATACAGTATTAAAATTCTTGAAGTTGCTATTATTCTTTTTTTATACTATAGGAATTATTGTGCTCACAACAAATCCAATTTTATACTTTCTATTGTTTGTTACATTCTACACTTTACTAAATTATTTTATTTTCAGGAAAAAAGAATTTAAGCTTAAAGACAGTGTAATGAATACAGGGGTATTAGCAATTATATTTCTATATTCAATATTTTAATTTAAAAATATTTATGACCTTTGTAAAATATTTACAAAGAATGAATACTGAAAATAACTTATCAGCCAAAGAATTTATTCAGAAAGTTCTTATTGAAGAAACTAACCGACTCGTTGAAACAGGATTTCACCATTTTGCATTTGTTATTATGGCTCAGGGATTGGAAACTCTAGGTAGTTTTTTAGATTCAAAACCATTAAAAGCACGAGAGCAGTCTAAACTTCGTTTTTCGCACGCTATCAATCGGTTAATGCCTAAGAACTATTGTAATTTAAATGATAATCATAAATTATATGATCAGTTAAGAGCTAGTTTAGCGCATACTTTTACTGCAAGCCAACAAATATTTTTAACTTCAAAGTCGAATACTGAGTTCGGTAAAAAACATTTACATATAATCGATGAAAAATTAATTTTAGTTGTAGAATATTTTTATAAAGACTTTAAAAAGGCATGTTTAA
>JBHOSR010000038.1:0-21893 GCA_042584405.1 Bacteroidota bacterium | reverse complement strand
AATGCTAAATTCTCATACGACCAACAACTACAGAAAATAGAATCACAAAATACCGAAAACCTGTTGTTAAAAAAACAAAAATTTTTATTTATCATTGTAAGTGTTATTAGTTTATTATTGTTTTGCAGTGCATTATTTATTGTTTTTCAGATAAATCAAAAAAACAAGGAAAATAAAAAGACGTTAGCTTTGCATGAAAGAGCAAACCAATTCCTTACTTATCAAAAACAAAAAATAGAAGAAAAAAATAAAGTACTATCACAACAGAAAAAGGAAATTCAAACCGTTGCATTAGAATTAGAAAAAGCAAACCAAACAAAAGACAAATTTTTCTCAATTATTGCACATGATTTAAAATCACCATTTAATTCTATTCTTGGTTTTTCAGAATTGTTGTTAAATAATTATAAAAATTATGATGATGACAAAAAAGAGAAGTTTCTGAATCTAATTAAAAGCAGTTCACAATCAGCTTTTACTTTATTAGAAAACCTGTTTACATGGGCACGAGCACAAACTGGGGAAATGCAATTTTCTCCTAAAAAATTAGACATTAAGTCTGTTATAATCGATGTAATAAGCTCAACAGAAGGTTCTGCCAAACAAAAAGAGATTAGACTTATTAATAATGTAAATGCTAATGAATTTGTTTATGGTGATAATAACATGATTGGAACTGTATTAAGAAATCTATTATCAAATGCAATAAAATTTACAAATAGAAATGGAACAATAACAGTTTCTGCAAGCACTAAAGCAGATAATGGTTTTATTGAAATTTCAGTTAGCGATACAGGTGTAGGTATGGACAAAAATCAGGTAGATAATTTATTTCGCATAGATAAGAATACATCGACAATAGGCACCGAACATGAAGAAGGAACTGGTTTGGGTTTAATACTATGTAAAGAGTTTGCAGAAAAACACAGAGGTACAATTAATGTGGAATCAGAATTTGGTAAAGGATCAACTTTTTACTTTAGTATTCCTTTAGAAAGTTAGTATTAAAGATTCTTTAGACACTTAATTTTCGTAGAATCCCAAAATAGAATTATTCCTTTATCTTAAGGATAAATCCACTTCCATGGATATTTTCAATTTCTATGGAAGAATCATTTTTAAGATATTTACGAAGTTTAGTTATGTATACATCCATACTTCTTGCTGTGAAATAACCATCTTCACCCCATATCTTATTTAGCGCTTTATCGCGATCTAAAACCTTATTTTCGTGTAAGCAAAGCATTTTTAGTAACTCACTTTCTTTAGGAGATAATTTTACAGAACCATCTTGGTAACTTAAAACACGCAATTCCGAATCGAATTGGTATTGTCCAACTCTAAAGATACTTTCATCACTTTCCAGTTCTGAATTACGCTTAATAATGGCTTTGATCTTATACAGTAATACTTCCGAATCGAAAGGTTTTGTAACATAATCGTCAGCACCTAATTTGTAACCTTCTAATACATCTTCTTTTAAAGTTTTAGCAGTTAAAAATATAGATGGTATTTGGGGATTTAATGTTTTAATCTTTTTTGCAACGGTAAATCCATCTAAATTAGGTAACATAATATCGAGTATACAAAAATCGAATTTTTGTGATTGAAAGTTAGAGATAGCATTTGCACCATCTTTGGTCCATGATACATTAAAATCATTCATTTCAAGATATGATTTTAGCACTGAGCCAAAATTTTCATCATCTTCTAATAAGAATACGTTATATTTATTTTCCATTATTTACAGGTATTATTGGTAAACTTATTTCAAGTTTGGATCCTTTTCCAAATTCGCTTGTAGCATATATATTCCCGTTAAATTCGTTTACAATCGCTTTTACATAACTTAATCCCAAGCCAAAACCTTTTACGTTATGGATATTTCCTGTTGATACTCTATAAAACTTATCGAATATTCGCACTAATTCTTCTTTTTTAATTCCTATTCCATGATCCTCAACAGTAATATTTATCTTTCCATTCTGGTTTTGAGTTTTCAGGTTTATAACTAAATTATTTGGAGAATATTTTATTGCATTATCAAGCAGATTATGAATGATATTTAGGAAATGAGTCTCATCGACCATAGCAAAAGGATTTTCCGCATGAAGCATAACATTTAGCTTCCCTTTTCTTTCAATAATTTTTAGATTAATATTTTCTATGGCTTTCTGGATTAAATCATGTAGATCGAATTCAAATAAATTAACTTTAAATTTTTCCTTCTCAAGCAATGATATTTGTAACACACTTTCCACCTGATTATTCATTCTGCGATTTTCTTCCTTAATTATTTTAAGATACTGGTTTATTTTGTCTTGATTAGATATAACTTTAGGATTTTCAATTGAATCAGCAGCTAATGAGATCGTTGCAATAGGAGTTTTAAACTCATGGGTCATGTTATTTATAAAATCAGATTTTATTTCAGATAATTTCTTTTGTCTGAAAGTGATTTTAATTGTGATAAAAAATATAATGATAATGATGATTGTAAAGAAAATCGAACCAATAAGCATAAAGGAAATAGAATTATATACAAAACTGTTTTTTCCAGGCAAATACAAGTATAGAAATGTTCCCTTCTTTACTATATCGTTTGGAAAAAGATTTGCTTTATGTGCTTTAGGAAGAAATTCCTTTTGAAATCCTTCCGATTTTTTTTCTATCGAATCAAGAGAACTATTAAAGATTGCATATTCATAATCTTTGTCAAATCCTTTTTCTAAAATTTCATACTTGATTAGTGTATCAAGTTTAGAAATATTCAATCTTTCATCGATAGGTTTTAATCTAGTTTCATATTCTATGATCATTTTATTAAACACCTTTGTATACTTGTCAGAAGTTTTATAATAAACTACTTTCTCGTCGTTTTCAATAATAGAATCTTTAATAATTAGTACATTTTCATTATTAGTATCAGTAGACTCTAACGTACTTATTATTTGAATATTTCCAGTTTTGTTATCATCATATATTATTTCAGTACTATCAAAATTGTTATCACTAATATATTGATAATCATTTCCTGATTTAACTTTTACAGCATTCGATTTTAAATGCATTATACTATCGTTAGAAAAATAATGCTTTAACTTTTTACTCTTAATTTTTGTCGAATCGGGTCCAATTCTTTCAATAGTGAAATTGTTTAGATTTTCGGTGATAAAAATTGCAGCTTGTTTTGTTTCTATTTCTGAAACTATGTTTGCAAGAGCTTCACGAATATTTTCTTCATACTCTTCTTCTTTAACCTTCACTGCATTTGTAATCCAAAATAACTGTACTATAATTATTCCGATCAAAGAAAGAGTCATTGTTGCAACAAGAATATGGAGTAAGTATTTTTTCATTTCTTCTAAATTACGATTCAAAGATAAATATAAAATAAGCCGTAACTTTAACTTTAACATTTCTTTAACTCTTTTTAAGGAGTCATTAACTACTATGGAGGGCTGAAGGTTGTAGATTTGTGATTATATTATAAATTAACTAAAATTGATATTATGAAAAAGTATTTATTAAAAACTGTGATCGTATTTTTTGCTTGTGTTTTAAGTATAAATGCACAAGAGAAGAAAAAGGTTCATATAAAGATGGTAAAAAATGAAGATGGTAAAGTTACTGAGATTGATACCGTTTTTGAAGCTTCTGATTACAAAGGAATGTATTTTTATGGTGATGAAATGGATGAGCTTAAATTAGATAGCATTCTTGAAGAGTTTGAAATCATCGATAAAGAAGGCATGAAATTCATTACCATTTCCGATAAAATTCACACTGAAGACGAAGAAGGTTTAATATGGCTTAAAGTTGATGCCGATGTGGATGGAGACACTGTGAAAATGATAAAACACATTCATATTTCAAAAGATGGTGATAAGAATATAACAAAAAGTAAGAAGGAAATGGTTTGGGTTATGTCCGATTCTTCTGAAGCTTTTGAGGATATACATATTAGTGATGATCATGTTTATGTTATGAAATCTGGCGAAGGTAAAAAAGTGAAAGTGATAAAAAAGGGAATGGAAGAATCGATGGTATGGACTACTGATTCAGCAGGTACTATTAATATTTCAGATGATGGTAAGGTGTACATTTATAAAACAGGTGATTGCACATTTGATATTCTAAAATCAGATGAAGACGAAAACGTTGTTGTTGAAAAAATAGTTATAGATAAATCGGGGGAAAATGAAAAAACTTTTGATGTTTATATTACAGATGATGGAGAAAAATCGAAAGTAAAAATTGAAACCATTGAAGGAGACTTTGAAGATGCTGATGAAAATGTAAAAATATATAAGTACAAAACTGATGATGGTAAAATTGTATTTAAAGCTGAAATAACTGATGAAAAAGTTAAAGGAGATGATAATAAAAAAGTTAATAAGATAAAAATAAAGCAGGGCCAGGAAGAAGGTATTTTTGATATTGAGTTTGAACTTGAAAAAAAGGACGCAACTGTTTTGCAAGTAGATGATGAAAACGGAAAAACTGTTTATTCTAAAAAAATTAAAAAATTCGAAGGATCATATTCTGGCAAAATTGATATTTCTAAAGAGCCTGATGGTACTTATATACTCAAGTTAATTCAGGGAGAAGAGCTAATAACAAAACAGAAAATAAGTAAAAAATAAAGAAAGGAGCTATTCAGCTCCTTTTCTTTTATAATTTATTCTCCACAACAATTTCCAGGTTTTTTTACTGTCAGTTGAGTTTTCCCAATCCCAGGTAAATGAATCTTGTTCAATATCATAAAAAACCATTCGTTGTGTTATTATTGTTCCATCCGATTTTACAAAGGTTCTTTTAAAAATTCTTTTTTCTTCCTCAATTTCTCCAATAAAGTCTAAATATGATCCTTGATTATCAACCCATGTTTGATACCAGGTACCGTTATTAATATTGTAAACGCTCCAACTTTTACCTATAAAATCATTCATGTTTGGATCATTAACTACTTCAAAGTTTTCTTGAATTACTTTAGTATTTAAAGTTTTAAAAATGGAGTTTTCTCCTTTACCTATTGATTTATCAGAATTTTGCCAGATTAGTTCCCAGTCGCCAATCCAAAAATCAAAATAACTTGATGGATCTAATGTTGAAATTTTTATTTGTGACATAAGGTTAAATGTTAACGTCATTAACACTAGGACAATTAGTTTAGATTTCATTTTTATAGATTTTATATATAAAATTCATTTTGGCTTCATATTTAATCCTTTTATTTGTTGAACTGATTAACTTTAAATTTGTTCATTGTAAGCAGGTCAAGTTAAAATAAAATTATACGCAACTTAATGAATAAAAATTACATCATACAATTGATAAACTTAATTGGGAAAAGTTCATTAAATAAAAATACAAAAACGTTTTTCGGGTTAATGAAATAATTTTGTAACTTGTATTTTAATCTCGACAATTGTTTGGTCTGGTTTTTGCAAATGGACTAAAAAATAAATTTTAATACTATGAAAATTACTTGCTATAAGAATGGAGAGGAAGTAGCGCTGAGAGACCCACTAGATCTTGATTATATAGAATATGATGTAATAAAAGACTATTTAAAAATAATAGGTCATTTAGAAAAAAATCCAAGGGCACGAGTTGAAATTGATTTAACCGAACCGTTTGTTCCTAAATACAATTTAGTAAATTGTAGCGGTAACTTCACACGAAAATTCCACCAAGTTATTAATAGAAAGAAGTTTGCTTAAATAATGAAACGATCTGAAAAAGCCCTCAATTATTTCTTCGATGGTTTTAATTGTGCTCAGTCTGTAATAGCTTCTTTTACAGATATTTTAAATATTGATAAAGAAGTTGCTCTTCGTATGGCATCAGGATTTGGTGGTGGGATGGGCCGAATGCAGGAAACTTGTGGTGCTGTTACAGGAGCTTTTATGGTAATTGGATTTTTAAGAGGTAAGTACAAAGAAGGTGATGATGAAGCTAAGGAAATTACGAATAATTTAATTCAAGAATTTTCGCAAAAGTTTACTCAAAAACTCGGAAGTATAAATTGTAAAGCTTTAATTCAACACGACTTAAATACAGAAGAGGGTAGAAATCAAGCTGAAAAAGAGGATGTATTTTACAAAAAATGCTCAAACTTCGTAAAGGAGGCAGTCGATTTACTGGAAGAAATACTTAATAAATAAAACTTTAATAAAAAACAGCGAAGATTATCTCTTCGCTGTTTTTATATTATCTGAGCAATACTTATTCATATCTTAATGAATCAGCGGGATTTAATCTTGCTGCGCGCAAGGTTCTATAGCTTATTGTAATTAATGCGATCATTAAAGCAATTATAAATCCAATTAAGAAATCAAAAATATTTAGGTTAACCTTGTAATGATAATTTTGCAACCAGTTTTTTGAAATAAAATAAATAACAGGCCAGGCTATTACAGTTGCAATTGTGACTAAAATCATAATTTCTTTAGATATAATATAGAAAATAGTAGCTTCTGATGCACCCATTGCTTTTCTTATTCCAATTTCTTTAGTGCGTTGTTCAACAGTAAAAGATGTTAATCCAAATAATCCTAACGAAGCAATTATAATAGCTAATATAGTAAACACTATAGATAGTGTTGCATTTTGCTGTTCTTCTTTATATAAACGTTTAAGATCAGTATCCATAAAGAAATACTGTAAAGGTTCATTGTTTGTAAAATCCTTCCAGATATTTTCTATCTCATTTAATGTTTTACTGCCACCTTCAGCAGTTAGCTTTATACTTATATATCCCCAATTGATATTATCGTTTTTAAATCTGAAAATATATGGCTCAATTTTACTATGAAGCGATCTAAAATGAAAATCCGTTGCAACACCAATTACAGGCATATACTCCGGTTCCGCTTCAGTGTCATCATCGGGTACAATAAACCTGATTTCAAAAGGGTTTTCCATATTGAAATTTCTAACTGCACTTTCATTAACAATACAAGCTTCCTGATCTGTTGTATAGGATTTGTCAAAAAATCTACCAGATGATAGTTCAATTCCGTAGGTATCAAAATAATCATAATCTACCCAATTTGTTTCCAATAAATAAGTTTCCAGATCACGACCATCAATGGTATAACCATTCCCATTATTATTATGCGCTGGAGCAGCCGTTGAGGCACTAACATTTTTAACACCAGGTATTTGTAACACCTCTTCTTTAAATGTTTTCACCTTACTACTCAACACTTCAGCTCTGCTAATAACCATTACATGATCTTTACTAAATCCAAGATCTTTTTTAAGCATGAAATTGATCTGTTTAAAAATGATTAAAGTTCCAACGATTAGAATGATGGAAATAGTAAACTGGAGTATTACTAGAATACTTCTCAGTCTTCCGTTTTTCATGCTGTCTTTTATGCTTCCCTTAAGCACAGCAACTGGCTTAAAAGATGATAGAAAGAATGAAGGATAACTACCAGAAAGTATACCAACAACCAAGGCAATTGATATTAATCCTGGAATGGTATACCATTTTTGAAAATATTCAATTTTTAAATTCGATTGTAGTAGATTGTTAAAATACGGTAAAGTAACTTCAATTATTAATACAGCTATAATCAATGATAATAATGTAAGAAACATTGATTCAGTAAAAAATTGCCATATTAGCATTCCCTTGGATGATCCACTTACTTTCTTTATCCCAACTTCTTTAGCTCTTTTAGCTGCCTGAGCAGTAGATAAATTCATGAAATTTATAGCTGCAATTACTATTATTAAAATTGCAATACCTCCAAATAAATATAAATACTTTGGATTACTTGCAGGTTTAACACTATGTTCAATTTCTGGTGTTAAATGTATTTCCAACATTGGTTGCATTACCAACGAATATTCATTTCCCTGTCCTAAAAACTCGTCAAATGAAATATTAAAAATTTCTTGAATTAGCGGTCCAACATGCTTTACCAACATACCATGGAGTTGACTACCTACCTTATCCGCTGAGTTGCCATCATTTAATAATACATAAGTTTCAAAACTATTCGAAAGCCATTGATTATCATCAGCCCTTGGATTTGTCATAAACGATCCTACCATATTAGCATCAAAATGTGATGTTTCAGGAATATCTTTCATAACTCCTGTTACTTTATATAAGGTTGAATCGGTTCCGACTTTTAGCATTTTATCCATTGGATCTTCGTTCCCAAATATAATTTTTGCTGTTGATTCAGATAGAACTACTTTATGCGGAGCGTTTAAAACAGTTTCAATATTTCCTTTTATTAAAGGCAAGGTAAAGATTTTGAAAAAAGAAGAATCAGCTTCAATAAAATCTTTTACAATAAAACTTTCTTCATCTTTTCTTATGACTGTTTCCGACCAAGTATTCATCCTAACATAATCGACAACTTCGGGAAAATCCTGAAACATTGTGGGGCCAATAGGCGAAGCTGTTGAAGAAACATGAACTTCTTGACCACTTAATTTCCCTTTTAATGTAACCCGGTAAATGCGATCTTTTTTTGTATTAAACTGATCATAACTTAGTTCGCTTATTACAAAAAGAGCTATTAATAAACTACAAGCAATACCTATTGAGAGTCCAATAATATTTATCAGTACATACCCTCTTTGTCGGTTTAAAGCTCGAATACTATGTTTTAGTATATTTTTACTCATCGTGTTTTAGATTTTTAATAATTGACGTACATTTACTTAGATAGTTGCAGAAAATATTATTTAAAATAAGACGACTTTAGCTACGCTAAGTTACATCTAAATGTATAATTATTAAAAAAAGTTAAAGCAAAGTGCAATAATTAAAAATTTGCTCGTCAGGTTTAATATGAAAGTCGAAAGAGAACATAAAGGTTTACGTGCATTTATTTCTTCAGAATACAGAAACTTAGTTTTATTTGTTAAAAAATATCTAAATGAAAATTACTATAATGTAAATGCTGAGGATGTTGTGCAAGATGTAGCAGTAAATCTTTTTTCTAAATTGGATTTTGATGAACATCTGGAAAATATTGCAGGATATGTTTATCGATCAATAAAAAATAAAATAACCGATTTTCAGCGTAAATCAAAAAAGGAAATTCCTTTTGAGAAATTTACCAATGAAGAAGGAGAGGAGAAGTATTCTGAAAATATAGTTGATATAATAGACTCAGAAGAGAGGGGAATAGATGATGATAAATTTTATGATTCAATTTACGTTGCACTGGATCAACTTAATCCGAATCAGCAAATGGTATTCGTAGCTACAGAAATTGATGGATATACATTTGAGGAGTTGTCGGATGAACTAGATATACCCATAGGGACACTACTCTCGTGGAAACACAGAGGAGTTAAAAAATTAAAACAATTAATCAAGCTTGATGATTTATTCATAGAAAATAATAATTAACAATAGTAAAAATTAAATAATAATGGAAAGAACATACATAAACAGAAAGCATCCAGTATTAAGAGGATTAAAATTCTTCGGATTTATAATACTTGGAGCAGTGGCAGCTGCAGGATTTGCATTTATATTTGGATATTTTGTAATGCTGCTTTGGAACTGGTTAATGCCAACAATTTTTGGATTAACAACTTTAACATTCTGGCAAGCAGCTGGAATAGTATTACTTGCTAGGCTAATTTTTGGAGGTTTTAAACATGGCCCCGGTCATACAAAAAGTCATTCACCAAGACGAAAATTTATGCGTCATTGGAAAGATGAGTATAAGAAAGAACGTAAATGTAGAGATTGGAGACATTTTGATGATTATTGGTGGGATGAAGGTGAGAAATCATACAATGATTATTTAGAGCACCGGAAAGAAGAAGAACAAAAATAGAAAACCGTTAGCCATTAGCTTTTAACTAATGGCTAATTTTTTAAAAGTATATACTAATGAAAACGGAATTGAAAGTAAAAAAACACGATAACAGACCTGATTTAACTGGAGAGCACCCTTTTGGTGATTTAGGACAGTTAATTCTTCTTATTCTATTTATACTTATTTGGGTAGCTGATATTTTCTTTATAAAACTATCAGAAACTGAATTCTTGAATGTACCATTGTGGATAAATATACCCATAGGTGTTTTTATTTTACTTACTGGTTTTTTATTTGCAAGCAAAAGTATGAAAACGATATTTGGAATCAAGAAGGATAAACCCGAAATAGTCCAAGAAAAAATTTATAATAAAGTTAGGCATCCAATGTATCTGGGAGCAATATTATTTTATCTGGGAATAACTCTTATAATGTTTTCTTTGCCATTAGCAATAATGTTTGTAATTATATTTCTCTTTTATAATTTTATTGCTCAGCATGAGGAAAAACTCTTAGTAAATCAGTTTGGTGATGACTATAAATTCTACATGAAAAAGGTTCGAAGATGGATACCAAAGATATAAAATCATAATTAGCTATTAGCCCTTAGTTATTAGAAATTAGCTAAAACCTAGGGGCTACATTTTCCCACCAATAACTAATATATCATCAACCCGTTTTTCATTTCCCTTCCAGGGAAACTCTTTTTCTAATATTTCGGATTGCTTTTCGACAGGATATTGACTTATTTCAGTCAGCAGTTTTTTAAATGCTTTTGAAGAATATTTATTCTTTGTTTCTTCTCCAAACTGGTCTTGATTTACATCAGACCTGTTCATTCAAGTATTATATTAAATTAGCGAGAATCATATTTGTGCTGTACACTATAATTATGCATAATTTCTTTTAAAAATGAAATTGTTTTATTATTGTATAACTAAAACCAATAATTATTTCTTATGGCTTGTATACATTTTAAAGAAACTCAAAAAATAGAATTAAGCTGGAAATGGATTTTCTTTATTGCATTATATATTTTAATGTCTTGGGCTTTGGTTGATCAATTTACAAATGAAGTTGATGTTCCGGCTATTGCATCAATTGTATTTAGTTTATGCTTAATTGTATTTTTTAATATTATTATCATAATTATGAAATTAAAAACAGAGATCGATGTAGCTAAAATAAGCTATCGGTATAAACCATTTCATATTAAACCGCGTCAAATATTTTGGGAGGAAGCTGACGATTTTTATATTCGAGATTATAAACCTCTTAAAGAATATGGAGGACATGGACTACAGCGCAAGGTAAAGTATGGAAGATCGTTTACAGTCTCTGGTAGAAAGGGATTACAAATAATACTTAAGGATGGAAAGAAAATACTTATTGGTACTCAAAAACCTAAGGAGCTCGGGCTGATTATTGAAAAATTAAAAAGCAGAACTAATTAGTTCTGCTTTTTAATTAAAACATCTACCTAAAACTTCTTTAACAGTACCCTTATCAGGACTAATATCAAATACATGCTTTGGTCTCAGGAAAATGATTTCATTTTCTCGTTTAAACTTTTCTTCACCACCACCAGTTTTATTCAACATAATTAGATCACCTTTTTTAACTGTACCTTCATTTACAGCTTTTATAAATGTTGTAGTTGTAATCGCAGCCGCTGGATGAATTTCATTACCGTCAAGTTCTTCAAATAACTTTCCTGCAGAGAGAAGTTCATCATTATTTGCTAGTTAAAGAAGTTGCATTTTATTGGAAAGTATTTTGTATTTTCGTGCTCTAATAAATTATAGAAAAATATAGGAAAGGATAAAGAATTGTTATGTCAAAAATAGAAGCATTGGATTTGATCGGAAACACGCCGATGGTACATTTAAAGACACTTGATCCCAAACCGGGTGTAGAGATATATGCAAAACTTGAGTTTATGAATCCTACAGGAAGTTATAAAGACCGAATTATTGCATATATGGTACAAAAAGATATTGAGGCGGGTAAAATCAATAATAATACAACACTTGTGGAGGGAAGTTCAGGTAATACAGGAGCCTCTGTTTCTATGATTGCTTCCAGCATGGGACTAAAATCAATTATTTTTGTTCCTGATAAATGCAGTGATGAAAAGGTTGCAATAATAAAGTCTTACGGTGCCGAAGTTATTGTTATACCTACTCCTGAATCATATGAAGATGCTGCTGCAAAAAAAGCGAAAGAAAGCAAAGATTTTTATCATATTAATCAATATAACAATCTGTTAAATCCTGAAGCTCATTATATGACAATAGGAAAAGAAATTTGGGATGACATGAAAGGTAAGATCGATGCATTTGTTGCTACAGCATCTACAGGTGGAGCTATATCTGGGATTGGTAGACGTTTAAAAGAAAATGATCCAAATGTAAAAATTATTTTGGCTGATCCGGAAGGATCAATTTATAAGCCTTATTTTGATGGTAAAGAAGACTACATGTCATACAAAAAGCCATTTAAAGTTGAAGGAGCTGGAAAGGGGGCACTTGTTGATGCTATGAATTTTGACATATTGGATGAGGCGATCTCATTTAATGATGAAAATGCCATAAGTATGGTGCATAAACTTGCTCGCCAAGAAGGTCTGATGGTTGGTGGTTCAGCCGGAGGTAATGTTTGGGCTGCACTAGAAGTTGCTAAGAGAATGGAAGCTCCTGCTAAAATAGTAACTGTTATACCTGATAGTGGTTTTAAATATCTGAGCAAAATTTTTAATCCCAAATGGCTTAAAGAAATAGGCCTTGGACATCTTGTGGTAGATTAACTATCGGTAAGATAGGCTTACAATAATTCACATATTTTATCTTATTTTTTGTAAAAATTGAGCAATCGTTTTTGCAGGTTAAAAAAGTTGCATTATATTTCGAAAGATACTTAAGTTATAATAAACAAAAAAATATAAGGAATTACCATGTCAAAAATAGAAGCACTAAATTTGATCGGAAACACACCGATGGTACATTTAAAGACACTTGATCCTAAGCCAGGTGTAGAGATACATGTAAAACTTGAGTCTATGAATCCTACTGGAAGTATAAAAGACCGAATTATTAAATATATGGTTCAAAAAGGTCTTGATGCAGGTAAGATCAATAAAAACACAACACTTGTTGAGGGAAGTTCAGGTAATACAGCAGCCTCTGTTGCTATGGTTGCTTCCAGTATGGGACTAAAATCAATTCTTTTTGTTCCTGACAAATGCAGTGCTGAAAAGATTGCAATAATTAAAGCTTATGGGGCAGAAGTGATTGTAAAGCCTGCTGCATACACTAATCCTGATGATGAATACGGAAATGCTGCTGGAATAAAAGCAGGTGAAAGTGAAGACTATTATTATATTGATCAATTTAACAGCATGTTAAATCCTGAAGCTCATTATATGACCTTAGGAAAGGAGATAGTGGAAGACATGAATGGGAAGATCGATGCATTTGTGGCTGCAGGATCTACAGGGGGAACAATATCTGGAGTTGCTAAACGCTTGAAAGAAAATGACCCAAATACAAAAATTATCCTAGCAGATCCGGAAGGATCTATTAATAAGCCCTATTTTGAAGGTAAAGAGGATTATATGTCATACAAAAAGTCGTTTGAAGTAGAGGGAGCTGGTAAAACAAAACTTGTTAAAACGATGAATTTTGACATACTGGATGAGGCAATTTCATTTAATGATGAAAATGCTATAAGTATGGTGCTTAGGCTTGCCCGCGAGGAGGGTCTGATGGTCGGTGGTTCAGCCGGAGGCAACGTTTGGGCTGCTTTAGAAGTTGCCAAAAGAATGGAAGCTCCTGCTAAAATAGTAACTGTAATACCTGACAGCGGTTTTAAATATCTGAGCAAAATGTTTAATCCTTCTTGGCTAAAAGAAAAAGGCTTTGGACATCTTATTGCTGATTAATTTATAAGCACTATCGTATAACTATATAAATAAAAACGCCGGGGGGTGAAACCTCCGGTATTTTTTTGTTAACTTTTAGGCAGGCCCGCAATTAATCTTTTGTGCTGATTAACTACCTGTAAGATATGCTTACTAAATAATCCACTAACTAATAATTGAGCAGCTTGTTTGCCAAGGCCCTTGTATTTGCTTGGATTCTGCAAGCTTAACTAAAGAAGATTTTACCAATCCATTACTTTTATGGGTAACTGGAGTAGAAGAACCTTTTAATGTTCTGTAAAGTAGCAGCCAATCTGCAAAAAGAAATAAACCTTAGGATATAATTTTAACTTCAAACTGCTTTGTTATAAATAGCTCTTATTAAAGTAGGCTCAGATTCGTTTGGTGCATCAAGAGTTCAACCTTCATCTTTAAACTGTTTTCAGGTCTTAATTGATTCTAATATGTATTCAGTAGTCTTAAATATCCATTGATATACCTGTATGATATTAAATGAACGGTAAAAATATAAAAAATGAATTGTAAAATATAAGAAATGATAGGTTTACTAAATCATTATTATAAATTGTATTGTTAAAATAATAGTTGAAGCTATTTATAGTTAACTAATATTTGAATTAATATTCAATTTTCTTTCGGTAATTTGCAACTTTTTAGAATTAATTGAGTCTTTTAAAATAGTCTCTCTTATGCGTTTTATATATTGTACAGTTTTATTTTGTAATAAAAATTGACAATTCGTTACTAACATTATACAGTTCATTACAATTTGATGGAATCACATTAATTAACATTATACATTTGAACTGAAATTTAATTCGAGACAATTCTAAACGGCTTAATGAAATTTTTTAACTCACATATATCTACCAAAATCATTCTGAATGCCTTATTAGGCCTTGCAATATTCGGAATGATTTTTATTTTGTTATCCATTAATAGAATGAATGTGATTTTGAGTACAGATTTGGGATTTAATAAAGATAGTGTGATTAGTATAAAAACTTCAAAAAGCCCAGTTGTACTTCCTGATACTTTTATATTCTCGTCGGTTTTGCCTGGATTTGATTCACAAGATGAAATTATGGTACGCTCAGAATACAATAGAAAAGATATAAAAGTTGCGCATCAGTATGTTTCTGACGAATATTTTGATTTATTCAATTATGAGAAATTAAATGAAAAATCAAGTTTATTTTTGGATCATGGAACAGCGCAGTTAATTTATGTAAACGAAAGTGCTGCAGTAAAATTAGGAATATATTCTATTGATGATGCTCCTGGTACTATTATAACAGATGAAAATAACATACCACTGGTAATCTGCGGTGTAGTTAAAAATTATAGTTCGCTTTCATTAAATAATGATAATCAAGCTAAAATTTACCAGTTAAGTTCTGATCATTTAGCTTATGCTTTTTTTACAGCACCCGGAGAAGAACAGTTTTTAAAAGAAAGTAAGCAAAAAATTGGTCAAGCAGGTTTTATTTCTTTTCAGCAAAGAATACAAAATCATTATAAAATATGGGAAGATATTATATATAGTACATTCTTCTTTATAAATATAATTATACTTCTAATTTGTTTAGGACATATAGGTAATAAATACACCAATCGAAAAGATAAAGAACTGGTAAAAATTTTAGGTATCGGAATTCATGTTTTAACACTAGTTATTTCTAAAACTTATATTTATTTAATTGCAATTATGGGTTTGGTTGTTGGTCCGCTAGCATTTTTAATTCAAAAATTGTGGTTAGAAATATATGTTAATAGAATAAGTTTTGGTCTAGTTGATTTATTTATTATTCTATCCATGGCCCTTTTAACTATCTACTTGGTTTTTTGTCCAAAACGTAAAATTGAGAATCAGTTAAAAGGGAAGACTTTTCAACACAATTCAATATAAGTTCACTTTTTATAGTTATTAAGGGTTAATTTTTCGGGCGAAACTACGTTGGTTTCGCCTTTTTAAAACAATTTAACGGATTTGCTGTTTCCTAATTAAAATAAGGAAAGGAATGCCTAAGAAACTTTGTAAAGCAGATAAAAAGAAAAAGATTAAGATTAACAAGTATAAATACGAATGCAATAAATGCGGATTAAAAGCAGATAAGGAAAAGAAACTCTGTAAATCTGATGAAATTGAAAAAAGATAAAATCGATTCTGAATGTAAAAAGCGCACCTTTAATTAAGATGCGCTTTTATTTTGTTAATCACTATTCTTAAAGGCTTCAGCCTCAGATATTATTATTGGATATTTTTTCTTTATTTCTTTTTGCTGATTTCGTGACAATTCACCATAATTCATATGATAATATTCTGATGCATATTTATCTCTAAACTCATAAATTACAGATCTGATCATATCGTGATAACCTATATACGTGTTTAAAATGGTGGTTTCATCGTAATAAAGATTAACTACATACTTTGTTGAATTAGAAATAAGTTCTTTAAACTTAGGTTTTACATTCTCCAGAGTATTTTCTGTGTTAGTGGCATCAATATCAAACAGTGTAATGTCTTCTTTATTTAATGCTTTCATATCTATTTCTTTGGCGTCTAAAGTTGGAAGCATTTTGGCCATTGCTAAATAGCCCGCTTGCAATTTTGAAACCTTAGAATCTGTAACCTTTCCCTTATGAGCCACTTTAAATATTCCGATTTCACGCAATGTTTGATTCAAAGTGTTCATATATTGCATGGACAGATCTTTATCTGCAAAGATTCTAATAGTAATTAGGTGTTGATTCAGGTGATTTATTTTATATTTCTCTCTTAACAAAGCATCTTTTAATTCTGAATAAGTAGTTGGTTTGTTATTAACAAAAATCTTATCATTAACCATTGCAACATCAATACACAAATCGAGTCGTTGAAGTAATTTATAATTTTCTATTACCGGAAGATTTATAGGTTCCTCAATATCTGCTAAATATTCATCAAGAGTATTTGAGAAGTTTGACTTTGAATAGGACGAATATTCCTCACTATTCCACCAAATTTTTAGTTGATCATTAACAATTTCATATTTTAGTTCTATCATTTCACTTCCAGGTAAGCTCAAAATGATTTGATTATTTTCCAGTCGGTAAGGATATTCTTTTAATATGATGTTTTCTTCAAGAACTGAAAACTTGTTATTCTCAAATAAGACTCTATATCCATAATTTGTATTCGATGTATTTTTCCACATCCCTTTTAATTGATTCATATTGTTTTGAATTTCAAAAAAGGAAAGATTTGTTAGAACTTTTCCTGGACCATTTAATGTTAAATTAGCAAAAAGGATAAATGAAAATAGAGCTGCAGGAATTATTAATAAAGCTTTGAACTTCGCTACAAATCCTGATTTAGTTTTGTTCATCATGGTAATTCGGTTTTTAATTGATATTAGATTAAAATTATTTACAAGTTGTACCGATGGTATCGCAATGAATTGATTCAACAATAATTCCTGATAATCGAGTAAATTAAATCCTTTATTAACGACTTTGCTATCGGCAAGATATTCGTGATTTGTTTTAATTGCTTTTTGTAAAAACCATACAAATGGATTAAACCATTGCAGAATTGTTATCGCATGGGCAATTAAAAGATCAATTGAATGAAATTGTTTGATATGTGCTTTTTCATGTGCAAGAATTTGTTCTGATTTACTCCCCAAGTAAATGTTCTTATTCAGAAAAACATAGCCTAAAAAAGAAAAAGGAGGGAGATTTTTGTTTAGTTTAATAACTTTTATATTATCAAAGTTCTCAATCTGGTGTTTCGATATTGTCTTATAAATCCAATGAAATAAAAGGATTATTCTTGAAAAGAATATTAAAATACCGAGAAGATATATGATAAAGATAAATTGAGCAATTGAGAAGTTAGTACCTTTAATTGATTGGTCTTTTGTATTAACCTCAAAATTACTAGCAATTTCTGAGGTTTTTATAACTGAATTAGTATTGTTTAATTCACTCAAATTGAATTCTTCAAAATCTGAATTTCCTAGTTTTTTTGCAGAATTTAAATAGTCTGGATCAGTTAATGCTATCAGTTGTTCATAATAGGTTCTGAATTTTCCAATTTCATTGATTGCATGTTCATATCGTTGAGTATCAGTTACAGTTATATGAATATGCATAAATGGAACCAGCAAGGATAAAATCATTATGGATAGTAGATAAATCCTATTAAATTTAAAGTAGGTTTCTTTCCTAAAAAAGAAGATGTAAACCAGGAATAAGATTGTTAAGCATAATCCTGATTCAAATAAATATAGTAAGAACTTAACCATTCTTTTTCTTGTTTTTGATCTCGTTTAACATTCTCATTACCTCGTCAACCTCATTTACATCCAAATTCTTATTTTCAGAGAAGAAGTTAACCACTTGTTTTAGGGAATTGTTGTAATAATCCTTTAAAAGCCTACTCATTTGACTTTTTCTATATTCCTCTTTTGTGATCAATGGATAATATTCATAAGTATTTCCATATTTTTTAAATGATACAATATCTTTTTTAACCAACACCCTAACAATTGTTGATACAGAGTTATAAGGTGGTTTCGGATCAGGAAAATGTTCCAGAATATCATTAATAAATCCTTTTTCAATTTTCCATAAAATTTTCATGATTCGTTCTTCAGCCTTTGTAAGTATTGTCATAGTGGTTTATTTTCTATTAAAAAATTTATGATTAAATGTTGAACTTAAAACTTTTACTATTAAACTTTTAAACTAATTATTAATATGCATTGGTTCAGCTTCCGAAATTACAGCAGGTACAGCATCTTTTACAGCTGATTTTAAATGATCAGGTAAATCATCATATTTTTTGCCAAAATGTTTCACACTGAACTCATCTTTAACCTCTTTACCTGCTGCTACTAATTCATTCATTACTTTAATAAACATGCCATAGGTTGTTGCCCTATCATTTCTAATTGAGATAACCCCTTTTGAAACTTCAATTTCTCCAAAAGGATCAATATTAACTATTCTTTTTTCAGGAAGATCTTCCTTGTTTTCTGGATTTATTCAAACCTTCAATATTCTCAATATCAATAAAACCAATTATTCCATTAGGTAATATCACTCTTACTTTTGATGTATTTATAGCACATACCTGGAGGTTTGCATTTTTAGGTAGTTTTAAGTATTCGTTTTTCACCAATAGTTTAATGTCAGGCATATTTGTTCTAACCGAACTCCCTAATAGATTTAATCGATTAGAAATCTTTCTAGACTTTTCATTTTCGGTAGCAATGTAATAATAAGGATCAATAGCTCCTAATCCGCTTTGATAAATCCCAAAATGTAAATGTGGAGGTGTATAACGTGCATTTCCAGAATTACCAACAGTACCAATCAATGAACCAGTCTTTATTTTGCTTCCAGTAACAACATTTAGCGTCTCAAGATGTGCGTAATAACAATATATACCTAATGATGGATAGTAAATCCTAACGTGCTTACCTCCTATTCCTCTATTCCCTTTTCTACTAACATATCCATCTTCTGAGGCAATTACTTTGGTATGTCGTGATGCAAATATATCAACTCCATGATGTTTTCGTTTTCCACCTTCTCTTGGATCTCCGAAGAAACTTTGTATTGAATTTTTATCTCTCCCAATTACAGGAAAAAGCAGCGAAGATTCTTTTTCAATTACCACTTTACATTGCACATCACATAATAATTCAGGCTGAACTCTAACTATATATTGCGCATTTCTTCTAGCAATAAATTCTAAATATAAGGAATCTTTATTTGCACTTGCTACATGGTACCAATCTGTATTTAATGAATCTTTTATTCGAAAAACATCAATGAATAACTGTACGGAATCTAATGAATATAGTTCAGTTTCTATTTTGATTTTTTGTCCCTTTTTTACGGCAAATCTATATCCTATTGCATCAGGTATTGAATGATCAATATAAAAAATCTCTGAATAAGGGATTGGAACAACTAAAGCTTCTAATAATGCTTTTTCTGATGCCTGAATAAACTTTTTAAATAAAATACTATTCTGAAGATTTGCCTTTTTTAAATTATAAACGTACAATTCATGGGCTTTAGAAGGCTTGTATTCTTTTTGAACTTTTTCATTGCAATTTGTTAAACATATTGTTATGCATAACATCCAAATAGTATGCCTGCAGAATTTACGATTAATACATTTCATCAAGACTCAAATATTACTGTATTAATTATGATCAAACTATATACCAACGCATAATTACGGGCTAATATACAGGGAATTAGAATAAAATCTAAATTGTAGTATTTGAACGAATACAGACATAGAATGAACGAAAACGAACAAATAATTGGTTTTTATTGAGCACAATTAACACAATATTTGCTTTGAGGCATTAATAGAATTCTTCCTATTGGAATTTGATTCTTACATTTTGCACAAATACCAAAGTCTTTTTCATTAATCTGAGTAAGCATATATTTCAATTTGATTAATTTATCCTCTGCTTTGCGCAATGCTGCTTCTGCAACACTCTTATTATTTATTGCATCCATCCTTGAAACTCTACCAATGGCATTCTCGGGAGCAATTGGTTTGGTAATTTCTCTGTATTCGTGAACTGATTTTTCAGTTTTTTTAATTTCAGATACAATTTTATCTTTTATATCTTTTATAGTTTTTTCGTCCATTGTTTCTATAAGGGAATATATTTATTTATAAATTATATCTGACCTAAAATCTCGGTTCAAAATCTAAATAATTATTCAAGGGATCAGAACTACTTGTATTTATTGATTTAAGCCAATCAATTAATGGTTGACGAAAATGTACTAAAGTATTATAAGGATCACTATCGTATAATGCAAAATTAATTGAGGTTTGAGAATACAAATAATCCGTTGTAAGTACTTTATAAATTGTTTGGTCATCAATAGGAGTTCCATCTGCCAGGAAATATCCACCAACAGTAGTCATTCCACCAAAAATCAATTCTCCAATGCAGTCTTTTACTTCTAAGCCAGTTAACTCAAGTTCAACAATATTATTTTCAAACGGTAATAAACCTACGATTGTTCCTAATGTTACATCACCAGCATAAATAGGTTGCCTTATCCCTCCTGTATTAGTAATCGTAATATCAGCATCAGGAAATGTATAAAACCATGAGTCACAAACCAAATTATACATTTCAGTTGAAGATTTATATATATCTTCAGATGCATATCCAATTACTTCAGCAAGCTCATTATCTGTTTCGTCAGTCCAATAATCAACAATTGCTTTTATATTATCATCTATTATGTCTTGATTATTATAAACAACCTCATATTCAAAATCCTGAACTATATCTTTTGTGAAGTTATAGTTGAATTCAACCTTAGCATATCCTTCCATATGGTCTCCACCACCAATTATAATAATATCATTGTATTTTCTAGCGATAGTCTGATGGCAGTGTCCTGCTCCCATAACTGATATTCCATTTGCCTTTGCAGTTAATGCCAAATCCATTAATTCACTTTCACATAAATGACTAATTAAGATTAAAACTTCCGCTCCATCTGATATTGCCTGAGGCGCATACTCATTGATTGCATCCGCATAAGAAGTAAACTTATAATCTTCGACATAAGCAGGGAATGTAGAATAAGGTGTACTTAGAGATGATAATCCAATAATCCCGACTTGAATACCAGAGATGTTTTCTATAATATAAGGTTGGGCAAATGAAGGAATTTCATCTGAAGCTTTCTCTCTAATATTTGCAGATAGTAGTGGAAATTCCATTTCGGCTAATCTTCATTTAATCCTTCAACCTTGAAATCAAATTCATGATTACCAATTGCCGCAGCATCGTATTCCATTGTATTCATAACCTCAACCATAGATTCCCCTTGAAACCAGGTAGAAGCCGCAGCACCAGTCCACATATCACCACCACTTAAAATTAAAAAATTTTCAGAACCATCATAGCCTTCCCTATTTTTCCATAATCCAGTTAAACCAGCCGCACCATCTAAATCATTTATCGGTTGAAACCAACCATGTTCATCGTTGGTATAAAATATAGTTAAGTGAATTAAGCTATCGGTTGATTGATTATCATCTGGAATAGAAGGTGATTCATTGTTACATGCTGAAAAAATAATTGATACGATAACTG
>JBHOSR010000037.1:0-22784 GCA_042584405.1 Bacteroidota bacterium | reverse complement strand
ACTTGTTATAAGTGGAGCCAACAGGCTTATAACTACTTTTATATTGTCGAAAATATGATACTATAGAATTTAAACCAGATTCTATCTGGTGTAAATTCTAGCTTATTGCGCTTTTTATCTACTATTATCAAATAATCATTCTCTTCTTCTTTTATATTTTCAACATCTATTTTTTTTATCATTGAAGAAGGTAAGTTGATTATTTCAATAAACATTTTATTAATTGAATATAACCTCCCTTTTAGTGAAGCTTCAATTTTCTTTTCAAATGATTCAATTCGATTTAAAATAACACGAGTTTCTCTTTCAAGGTTCTTTTTTAAATTATCAGTTAATTTTTGGTTGCTCATGACATTATTTTTTAAAAAGTGTTATTTGAATAATATTTCGTACATCTATTAATTGTTAAATTAATACTCCTTTTCGAGGTTCCAGAATGTACGTTCATGAGGTGGGAATACCCAATATACGAAATAATTGGAGCTAATGCAAGTAATTGGAAATCAGAAAAAAAGACTTTGTTGTCTTATTTTACGCTTTTGGTATTAAACAAGCCGTGTTTGGGGATTTAAAGCAAGTCTAAAAAGTTTTGTGGGTTAAGGAAGTGGGGGTGGTTCTACTTACTTTTTACCCCATTTGTCATCCCCGACTACGATCGGGGATCTCATTCTGAGGAAACAAAGATGCCGGGTCAATGCCCGGCATGACATCTTTTTTTTAATGATGCTCACTATCCTTTTCACTGCCTTTCGGCAGTTCATATATTAATTCGATGATGTTAGGTTTGTTTAAAAATAGATTCCGGGTCTGAGCCCGGAACGTATACCTTCACGAACGAAGTGAGTAATGACATTAAAAAGGCGAGGGAATCGACATTAACTTATTAAAATTTAGCCCTCTTTTAAGGGGGACACCAAAAGTTTTTGGTGCGGGGGATTTCTTTGTTCAATCCACATTGTCTGCCCTGCCTGCCGGTTTAATTGCCGTAGGTAATCAGGCAGGCGACAGGCATGAAAGACAAACTACTTAGAACTGTGGAAGTAAACGAAAAATAGAACTATTAATCTAACTAAAACTTTTAATCCAATTCAAAGCTTCTTCCTCAGTTTTGAATAGTTTCATAGGAGCTCCAAACTTATTAATTACTTTTAATATCATATTCAAATAATACTTTTTAAATACACCGCCATCAAAAACTACAGCGGTTCGTTTTAATCCTAATTTAATAGCCATTGGCAAACATTCCTTTTCAAGCCAATTTCTGTATTCCGGAGATACAACTCCCTGTTTTCGCGTATCGGTCATAACACTTTCAACCTGTTGCTTTTCTTTTGAATGCTCTATTAGTGTTATAAATGCGCTTTGATAAGCTTCAAATGTGGGCTTTTTCTTCCAGATTATTTTCCCCAATTTTAAATCAGTTTCATACGAAACTTCAGCAAACTCGTTATCGTTTAAAATGTTTTTCATAAACTTAGCATAGTTTAGTTTCGAAACTACAATAATATTCTAATGATGCTGATCCTTTTTCACTATTAAAATTGAATTTATAAATGAACGGAATCATATAACAAAGATACTCAGTCTCAAAAGCAAAGTCAATTTTAGTTTACGAACATCTATTAATGTTAAATTAATCCACCGATGTCAGGTTTGTTTTAAATAGATTCCGGGACTGCGCCCGGAATGACAACTAGATAGGATAGAGGGTTCACTTTCCTTTTCACTGCCTTTCGGCAGTTCATATATTAATTCGATGATGTTAGGTTGTTTAAAATAGATTCCGGGACTTCGCCCGGAACCATCTCATGAGCGCAGCGATTTCACGACTGAAAAGAGTAAAAAAGGGGGAATTAATAAATCCCCCCAACCCCCTTTAGGAAAGGGGGAGTTATTTATTTTTTACATAAAGTTGGGTAAGAAACTTGTTATAAGTGGAGCCAACAGGCTTATAACTACTTTTATATTGTCGAAAATAGTACTTTGAACCGATAGC
This sequence comes from Bacteroidota bacterium, assembly GCA_042584405.1. Classification (GTDB taxonomy): domain Bacteria; phylum Bacteroidota; class Bacteroidia; order Bacteroidales; family UBA12077; genus UBA12077. The sequence continues at coordinate 20,788 of JBHOSR010000037.1, read as the reverse complement.
TTTTCTTTAATGGCTTTTAGTTTTTCGGGTTGATACTGAGCAGACAAACCTTCAACTCCAGCAACTATCTTTTGGCTTTTATACTTTAAGTTAGCGAAAATAGGTACATAGGCAATTATTAATATCAAGGAAAAAGATAATCCATATAAGTATACAAATTCAATAGGAAATATAAAGTCGTTCGCACTGGGTATTATGGTTAAAATGGATTCTCGTAACATTCCTGTTGTTAATATTGAACCAGCTACCAACAAACTTAATGAATACAAGTAAAATTTTAAATCGCTTCTTAAACGATTATATTGCAATGTAACTTTATGAACTTCTTCTTTTTGTTTAATTGAATCGCTTTGGATGTTATTAATTGCTTTATTCAATATTAATAGACCGGCCATACCCGTAAATGCTACTGAAAACATTATTCCAACAGCAACTTTAATTGTTTTCTTAGGATCATCTAAAAGAATATTAAATTCCTTCAATAAATCAGCTACTGTCTTATATTCAACCGGATATTTTAAAAAACTAGTATTGCTATGCTCTAAAAAAAAGGTAATCAATCCAATAATAAGTACAGAGCCAATTATTGTTAAGCGGTAAGTAATTGAAATTTTAGACTCTTTGATCGTATGTAAAATCTTATTAATATAAGGACCTATTAATCCAACGGAAATAGACATAAACGCTGAAATAATGAAGATCCATACCAATAATGAAGGAACAGAATGAAAATACATTCCTTTCAGTGGTTTTATCAAGGGTTTTTCGAGAGTTGGACCAATCTCTGCATCTTTTGCATCTTGTGTTGGATCTACCTGTAAAAGTTTTTCGTATGGAACTAACTCTTTAGCTACTTCGGTGTTTGTGTTCACCTTTCCCATAAAGAATAAGAGTGAAAAAAAGAAAGTTATAAGACATAAAAATATCCACCATATTTCTTTGGATGATATGATGAAGTTTTTAAAATTTTCGAAACTGTGTTTGCTCAATATGTTCACTTTTCTTGATGTTAGTTTATTTATTGTTATGCACTTTTTAATTGTAATATGAAAATAATAAAATAATTAAAAACAAATTAGATAAATGTAATCTAACTCAAATTTAAGCTCCATTTCGAAGTTCTAATATGTACGTTCTCATGCCTTTGGCAAGCAGCGGGAAATTTAAATATTTAATTTATGATATTTTGATGCCTTTTGTCGATCTTCATCGGCTTTATCTTTTTTATTTTGCAAATCGTATACAATAGCTCTTTCAATATAACCATTAGCAATTTTCGGTTTTAAATCTATAAAATTGGTTAAATCCTCAATAGCATTGTCAAATTCACCAATATTTTTTAATAAAATTCCCCGATACAAATATCCTTTTTCTTCAGTCGGATTAATTTCTATTCCTTTGTTGTAATCTTTAATAGCTTTATTTACATCACCTATAACTTCATAAAATACTGCCCTTGCTAAATATGCATTTGCGAATTCCGGCATTAATTCTATAGCTTGATTGTAATTATGTTCAGATTCTTTAAACCTTGACATTAACATATAAGTAGTACCGCGATCCATATACGATAGAGCATTGTTATCAATCTCAATTGCCTTGTTAAAGTCGTTTAAGGCGTTATCGTATCTTGCTATACTATAGAAGATACGTCCTCTCTCATTATATTTATTTGAATCAGAAGGTTCAATTTCAATAATTTTGTTATACTGCTCTATTGCTTGATTATATTTTTCTAGATCTATTAAAACCTTTGCTTTTTTCGAAAGCATTTCTACTAAGGTTGTATTTCCTTCAGTATAAACTAAATTATCATTATTCAGTACAATAGCTTTGTTATAGTATTCCAAAGCTTCCTCATATTTATATAAAGCCTTTAAAACATTTCCTTTATTTATATAAAATAAAATACAGGATGGGTCTATCTCAATAGCTTTTGAAAATTGGATTTCTGCATTTGTATATTTACCCTGATCATAGTAAATAGAACCAATTCCTCCTACTGCAGATATATTTGTTGGATCAATTTCTAAAGCTTTTATGGAATCTTTCATTGCATCAGATAAACATTTGTTCTCATAGTGGATTTTACCTCTCAATGAATATGCATCTGAACTATTTGGAATTAATTCAATAACTTTATTACAATTCAAAATTGCAATTTCCTTATTTTTATGAATAAACGCCTTGAAATAATAACCATTATAAATGTTTGGATTTTGAAGAATAAACTGTTCTATTTTTACAAGCTTTTCATCGTAATTTTCAATATGATTAATTTTAATTAATTCATTAATTAGGTCATTTCTATTATATCCTATATGTTCAATAATTTCTTTATAATTATTTCTTTTTAAATCGGAATATGAAATGATTAACATATCAGCAATTGTAGATAAAAACAGTCCCATTTCTGAAGCAATATTTTTATAGTGGGCTATATCTTTTGTAATAGAATTAAGGTTTTCTAATTTTAAAATACTTGCTTTATTACTTATTTCTTCCGACTTAGATTGCCAGAAACCAATATATGATAATCTATCAGTTGGTGTAAATATTTTCGTTTTATCCTTTAGTATTGGTAATAGTTTGTCCTTATAATCTTTTTCCTTAAGAAGCTCTAAAACCTCATACATACAATTGAATGATTTCAAGTAATCATCACTAATTAATAAAATGGCATAATCATTTTCTCGTATTCTACTCATAAATTCTTTTATTGAGTCTTTATAAGATAGCTCTCGTACGTCCCTAATAAGGTTTATACCAATTATTTTTAAATCATTATCAATTTCATCTACTATATTTCTATCATTCCAGCTGTAGGATATAAATATTTTTGGTTGATCACTCATATTTTATATCTTTTAAACGTCACAAAAGTCTATATTAACTAGTTAGGTGAATTTTAATTTATTTGTATTTTATCTGAAATTAATACATATATAATCTAAATATAATTATCATTTTCCAATTTTAAGTTCAAAATGTAAATTTTAAAGTAAGTATTCTCACTTTTGAATAGATTGACAGTGTGAGTATATGAATTTAAAAATAAAATTTAAAACATCCAAGTGTTTAACATTCAGAAAAAAAGCTCGTTATAGCCTATTATTACTAGTAAATTGTTGTATTATAAAGTGTGGTTATAAACCGTAATAAATTTTTTTTTCGCGGTTTAAGGAAGTTTTTTAATGAGTAATGAATAGTGTACAGTTTTGCTTTCTTTATCATTGCGATAAAGAAAGTAACAAAGAAAACGCTAGGACTGCGCCCGGAACGTATACCTTCACGAACGAAGTGAGTAATGACATTAGGAAAAATAGTCACACTGAGGCTCTCGAAGTGTGCAAGGTTTTTTATTATTGCTAATCATCCTTCCACAGGCTTGACTGCCGTCAGACAGGCTCAGGATGACAACCAGGGAAAATATTGAGTTGACTTTCCTTGATTTTTAAATTAACCCGCCGATGTCCAATTTACTTATTTAAATTTTTCTATTAAAAAAGCCCGTCGGTTTTCGACAGGCTTTTAAAAATGGTATCGTTAAATGCAAATATTATATAACTTTTACGTTTACTGCGTTTAATCCTTTTTTACCTTCTTGTAATTCAAACTCTACCTGGTCTTCTTCGTTAATTTCATCAATTAAACCTGTTACGTGTACAAAATGTTCTTTGTTTGAATCATCTTCTTTAATGAAACCAAATCCTTTTGCTTCATTGAAAAACTTTACTGTTCCTGTGTTCATTCTTAAAATTTTATTAATTAATTAGGGCACAAAGGTAGTATTATATATTACGAACCAGCATAAATAGTCATTTATTTTTAATTTATTTTCAGATAGTTACAGTTCTTCACCTTGCGAACGCCTACATGCTGTTCGTATGTTTTTTTAAATTCATCCACCGATGTCGGATTTGTTTAAAATAGATTCCGGGTCTGCGCCCGGAACGTATACCTTCACGAACGAAGTGAGTAATGACATTAGGGAAAATGTTGAGTTGACTTTCCTTTTCACTGCCTTTCGGCAGTTCATATATTAATTCGATGAGTTTGGTTGTTTAAAAATAGATTCCGGGAATGCGCCCGGAATGCATACCTTCACGAACGAAGTGAGTAATGACATGAAATAGGAAAGGGAGCTATTTTATTTATTTACATTCTTTTTTACCTGACTTAAAACTCTTGTAAGTGTGGTACTATAAATAAAATCAACTTGTTCGTCGGTAAACATTGAAAAAAACCGGGATAATTCAGGGCTATATATTATGGTGAGCTCTGTTGAGGTTTTATCAATACCGTTTAAAATCACTGTACCTCTTGCTTCTATTGCCGATCCATCAACAGTTTTAAAACTAAAAGTATATGGAGGTTTATACTCCTCCATTTCGTAATAGTTTGTATATTTTTTAAATAAAAAACTAAATTGAAATTCAAACTCGGTTTCAACCGAGTTGGGTCCATCGGGATTCTTATTAACCTCTTTCAAAAAAAACAAATAATCTTTGCTATTATCTAAATCGTCGAGGTATGCCCATACTTTTTGAATAGGTTTTTCTATTACAATACTTTGTTCAAAATAAAACAGATTATCTGGTTCTGGTGCTAAATAAACTGGAGAGCTTATAATGTTAATTACCAGTAAATTAATTAATAGGATGATCGGTCTTGTCATACGTAAAATCTAAAATAAATTGCTGCAATACTCTTTTTAAAACTCAGCAATCTAGGTTCTCAACCTGCCTACTATTTTGGCAGGCGGGGTGTATGAAAATACAAAGAATAATTTAATTATTCAAGTTGTTAGTTAGCTTACAGATTCCGATTCTTTATCATTTATATTCATTTCGCCCGTATTTATCTTATGTAATGAATATTAAAAAAGCCTGTCGTTTTAAGACAGGCCCATTAAATGGTTGAATCAAATTACAATCCTTTAGAACGTAAATATTTAGTAGCTTCTTTATTTCCAATCTCACTTGAATAAGCACTTGGAAATAGCTTTTCCTTTCCTTTTTTGCATCCAACTTTATAAAATCCCATATTTACGGTTTCAACATCCGAAATTACTTTAAACGAAAAATCAGGATTAAATTTCCACACCATTCTTTCTGCAATTTTCTCAATGAGTATCATGTCATCTTTCTCAACCGCCCAATAAATTGGTGTTTTATTTTTGGAAGAAACCATGCATTTAACATCTTCGTGTGCTGTTTCCATTATAGAATAACCATTGGTCCCGATTTTAATATCGGCCTCAATATCGACTAAATACTTAGCTATATCGTAGTTTTTAACCATAATGGCAATAATCAATGGAGTATATCCTTCGCCACCCCAGGTTCCGTTAAACATCGATAAACATGTGGTAGTTGTGGTTGAATTCATATCGGCACCTTTATCTAACATCATGCTTACCAATTCAACATTACCAAATTCTGCAGCTAAGCATATAGGATAGTAAACTGCTTCGCCTTTTTCAAATATTTGAGTTGCTGGCAATGCCGGATCGGCACCCAGTTCTACCATCTTATTAACCACAGCCAATTTGCTTGCTTTTCCAGATTCAACTGCATTGCAACCTTTCAGTGCCACAACAAGTGGTGTAAGACCTAAGGTATTGGGTTTGTTTATATCGAGACCTTTCGACATAAGTAATTCCAACATTTCAACAGCCGTTCCATTTCTATCGTCGGGTAAATCTTTGTACCAATCGGGTAATTTATAACCAAACGATTCGTAAGTAGGTGCACCTTGAGTAAAAGCCGTTTTTCGTTCTTCTTTAGCCATAGAAAATGAAGCCAACACATCGAGTACGGTGTTACCATCTTGAAGTTCAAGTTTAGCACCTTTTTCGAGCACCATTTTTAAACAAGGTACACAATTGGTTTGCTGCACCAATATTTGCATCAATTCAACTTCGCTGGGCTGCATAGTTCCAATCATGCCCTCCCAGGCTTTTATAGCTGCTTTATTGGCGCTTTTTCCTTTGGCTTTTTCATTTTCGATAAGCTTTTTGAATACAACCGTAGGATCGGCAACGCCCTTTTTATTGGGATCGGCACCTGCATCTAAAAGCATTTTTACTACTTCGGTAGAATAAACATTACAGGCAGAGATTAAGGCAGGATAATTTCCTAAGTTAGGATCGGCACCTTTCGATAATAGTAATTCGGTAATTTCGGGCCAGAAATAGGCAGTTGCAATTGCGGTATTGCCATTCTCGTCGATTTTATTTACATCGGCACCAGCATCTAATGCTTTATTTACTGCATTGAGGTCTCCATTCATACATGCAGAAACGAGATCCTCATTGGGACCTGCAAAAGCAAATTGACAGATTGAAAGTAAAAACACCAAAGCAATTACTCCCGGATTTTTAAGTTTTCTCATAAATCTAAATTTTTTGTTGATATTGTTCTTAAGTGATTATATGTTTATTAAAATATATCCCAATTTTATGTTTATTAGAAAAGAATAATCAAATTATGAATAATATTTTGAAATTGCAAAATATTGTTTAACAGACAATTAGGACGTTATTTTTTGAATCAGAAAACATAAGTTATAAAGGGTGTTTTAAAACTTTTTTAAAGTAAAAAAAATGATGTGGGTTAAGGAAGTAAGAAGAATTATTTAATTTCCATCGATTTTTAAATCAATTCGCTGATTTTCGGATTTTTAAACCTCCGAATAAATACAATAATCCTATGATCAATGCAACAAGAGAATATAGAATTTCAAGTATTAAATCTGTTCTTTGACCTGTGGTAACAGCTAATCCTCCGATTCCACGAAGTATATAAATTACTGTAATTGTAAAAATCACTGGTTTTAAAAATGGAAGTTTCTTATGTTTATTTTCCGCAGATAGTCCATAGTATCCGAAAACGAAAAAAAACAATGCGGCTAAAATTGTCAGCAAGTAAGGTAGTGAAGAATGAATCTCGCTCAGATCTTTCATTTCCTGACCAATCCCGGTTACTTCAAACATAGTATTTGCCCAAAGGAGTCCGATCAAATGTGCAAGCCCGATTAATATATTTATGTATCCTCCAATTTTAAGCATAATGTCTGTTTTAATTTACGGACTGTAAATGGATGAATCTTACTTTTTGTTGTTTAACAATAGCTCAAAGTGCAAAAGAATGGTTTGCTGCCTGGAGTGTCTATCTCCATTATCATCAGAAATTAATAACAAATATTCTCTACCATTCATGGAATATGAAGCTATACCTTCAAAATTATCTAAGGCATCAGATTCAATATACAATATTTCTTGAGCTCTTATATCGTCGGATCCTAAATCATTTTTATTGATCAAGCGAAGCTTTAATCTAGTATGCGGAGCATCGTATGATTTCTCCACAACAATAATATCTCCATTTAATAGGGTAGTTGCACCTTTTACATCTTCTATATCGGTGAAATATTTAAAATACTTACAGGTATCAGTTCTGGGATTGAGTAGCCATGCATCTCTAAATGCCTGCTTATCATTTTTTTCGTAAATGGCTAGCAATAGACTATCGCTTGTCGCAGTCATAGCTTCTATTCCACCGTTGAAAATATTAGGAAAATTTGGTTTTAAATGTAAAATCGACTGTGGCAAGAACGAATTCTCATCCTTTTTAAGACTATTGATATCATAAGAAAATACTTGATTAGAACCATCAAATGATAGATAAAACTTCTTTTGATCCCAGGCAATTGATTCAATTTCGCCAGATATTACTTTAGCTTTTGGATTTGATAATTGTCCTTTGTTATAAATTTCAGCATTAACAAGCTGATAATTTTCGTCGTAATTTAAATTAAACTGAAACCACTGAGATTTATATTCATTTTTATATTTGGATTTGGAGCTATAATCCGATATGGCAATTAATTCTTTTCCATTTTCAGAAACCCAAAGAGCCGATAATCCACCAAATTCCACTTTGTCTTTTGGCCTTAAAATTAATCCGCCTTTAAATAAGATAAATTCATTTGAAAGCTTACTGATCAATTCTGAATCATTTACCAATGCAGGATCATTAACTGAATTCCATTCTAATGACTCAATTATACTTACGTGATTTTGAGAAAAAGAAGGCGTAAATAAAAGAGAAAATAATACGATGGATATAATTACATGTTTTACCATAATAATGTATTATATAACAAATATAAAAAAAAGCGTAGCAGTTAACTACGCCTTTAGGGATTAATAACCAGCAAGAATTCTTGCTTTATATTTGTATTGATCTAGAAGTGTTATTTCCCCTCGGTAAAGTCGTGAGGAACTTCTTCGCAAGGAGTTTTTATGGTTAAATATAAATCGCCATGTGGCGGTGTTGTTGTAATGGTAAATTTATTCGTTTTTGACATGCCACCATCGTAAACAATTACTTTAACTGTTCCTGTCTCAATTACTCTCCAATAATGTTGGTCGACTAATTCGCCATAATACGTATTATTATAAATGTACATACCATATTGGTTATAACCATCAACAATTACTCGCATGGTTAAACCATCGCCATCTTCACGGCAACTAAAGTCGTAATCGAAAAACATCCACCAGTGGGGCGCTTTCGCCGATGCTTCGATTTTTTGCGAATCAATGCTTCCCAATCCAAGAATCATTGCCGAAATAAGTGTAAGAATTAAAACATTTTTTTTCATAATACTTAAATTTTAGTTAATAAATAGTGTTTATTATTTGGGGTTTAGGCAAATACTATTTCAAAAACTTGTTAAAGTTTTACTGTTAATAAGTGTACTGTTTGTTTTTGATTTTATGAAAACCACATGCGCAGTATTAAAATTAATTAATACTCCATTTTCGGTTTAATAAGTACGTTCTTGGAAAGTGAATATGAAAGTAAGAATTATATTTTACACTACAAAATTTTGATATTTGTAAAACTATCATGATCCTTTTTTTATTCAAAAAGCCAGGACTTTACTTATAGTCAATCTATTCGTTGAATTAATCACCTAACAACCAGGTAATCCCTACTTTACCATAACCATAGAATTTTCTGTCAGCGTAATTATTTAATTCCGAAATTACTTCATCATTATAAAAGATTTGATCATCCACATCAACTAAGGACGTTAAGCCTTTATAATCAATTTGCTCATATTTAAATTCTTTTGTATTGAAGGTCATATGCCAATAGATGGTCATTTTTCTTAAACGAAGATTCAGTCCAAAATCTATTAACCAAATATTTCGCTCGAGTTGATCTAAATCAGAAGGTATTTTAGGATAAGTTTTTTTATCACTTTCTTTTAAATTTTGAGCCTCATAGTAATCCTGGTTTAATGTATATGCCGATAAAAATTCGTCATCGTATTTGTCGTCCCGATGTGTTGCATGATAACCAAATCCTTCTAATAAACTGTTATGAACAATATATCTGTACCTAACACCAAGATCCAGCGTTAATCCAAATTCAAATATTTCATTCTTATTAAAGCTGTATGCTTTAACAGTTTTCTGACCACCCGTTTTTGTAAAATCCGAAGTAGAAATTTTCATTCCACCTCCTAAAGCAGACAAGTTCCCTCCATACATAACTTCTCCCGATCCGATCCAGTTAAATCCAAAGTCTTTGAAAAACCCACGACGGGCATTGTTTTTACTTGTTTGTGAGAATATAGTCTTGTACTCATTGGTAGTAGAAAATAGCATTACATCTGCTGTGTGATTTAACTGAACCAACCATCTTCCTCCATTGGCTATTTGTTTATCCCAACCATATACCTTTTGAGATTCAACTGTTGCATCGCGATGCAGCACTGCTTGAATATCTCTTCCAACATAGGAGCCTATTTTACCAACCTGGAACGAACCTTTATGTCTTACTAAACCTTTTGGCCATAACCTGTATTTATTTCTTTCGAAATAAACATACGATCCAAATGGACGATCATATTGAAATAAAGTATCGGCCAGTGCGAAATTATTTCTGTAACGGATATATGGGGTATAAAAATTCATTCCCAACGAAAGAGTCTGATATGACATTACAATTCTATGAGGTTCATTTAACTTGTTTTTTCCGATATAACGGAACCACCCAAGGTTTGCCCATCTCCAGGCCATGTAATCAGTGCTAATTGTTAAAGCCCCTCCACCTGTGTAATCGCGATCTTGATTGAATCCTCCAAGTGTAAAGAAATCATTATCCATGAATAAATCGATCTCTTTCACTAATTTGGGATCGGTCTCGTTACTTTTATAATGAACAAAAGTACTTTCCTCGAGGACTGCTAATCTTTTCTTTATTAATTCAAAATTGCGGTCTTTTATAAAATGTAATACATGAGAATAAGTGTCTTTTTCAATTTCATTTTTATAAATAGAACTTAGATATTGCAAAACTTTATGGTCGCTAATCCATGAAAGATTCGCTTCAATTATCTTTTCATCGTAAATATTCTGATCTAACTGAAGAAAATAAAACAATTGATCCCATTCATCAAAAAACAATTCACTTTTAGCGGTTTTCCAGTTTTTTCTGTTGTTGTTCGCCTTTAAATTGCTTAATGTTGTATCGTTCAGTTTGTTTTTTAAATACTCATTTTCAACAACATCGTTAGTTAAAATTACAGAGTCTAAATACGCCTCAAATTCTTTTCTGTCAATCCACCACTCATAATTTTGATTAAAATCATTTTGCAGTCGTCTGATAACTTCACCCTTTGTCGTATCCGTTTTTATCCAGTCGTTTTCGGATTGATTAGTTGAATCTTTAAGATGTTTATAAAAGTCAGATTTATTTAAACCTTTAATGTATTTAGCATCTTTCGTATTTTCCTGGCTATATAATGAAATTGTAGCTAAAAAAATAATGATTACAGGGAACAAAAGTCTTTTTTTCATAATTTTTAAAGTTTAGAGTTTAAAAGTGCTTTAACCTCTTCCTTCTATAAGCGACCTGGGTCATAGCAATTTTTTATTGTATACTATTTAAAGCTTCTTTAATTAGTTCTTCTTTACTAGCTCCGCCTAATCCAATATTTAGTGTTAGGCCAGAGATGAGATTCCCATTATTTACATTTACCATATCGAAATTCTTACCTATATTATATGATAAAACAACGTTTGGACTAATGTTATAATTTAAATTAAAAACTAGTTTATACGTATTATCATTAATAGTACGCTTCCATTCAACATTGTTAAACGTATTAACTTCTTTATTACTATTAAGCCGATAAATATATTCGATTTCGAATGAAAAGTCTCGTAACTCAACTATACCTCTGAGTCCTAAATCAAATACTGCTCCTGTGTTGAACTCAACAGTATCTATAGGATTAAATTTATTAACAAAATGATCGTTATTTTTTATCCACCTGGCCAAAAAGACAAACTCATAATTACTTGGTGTTTTATAGGTAGCACCATTAATTGTTTCCCTTTTAGGAGGACGATAGGAAATATTATTCCATAATCCAAATTTTGGTGAAATACCCTCTAAAAAATCATTCGTTGGAAAACTATATGCAATAGCAGCGTCAATTTCCCAACGCCAGAAATAGCGTTCAGTTTTAACATCATTAATTAGAGATTTAAACTTGTCACGAGCTTCACTAGATACAGTTTCTTTGTAAACATCGGTGATGTTATCAACTGCGTTATTTTTAGTTATTGTTGCAGGTAATAGTTCAAATACTTCCTTAATTATTATAGTGTCTTTAGTGCCCTTAAATTTCTTATGATTTATAATATGAAAACGCAAACTATCTAGCTTAAAAGTTTTATAGTTTTCGATATATTTTTCAATAAGCACAACATATTTTTCTTGCGTTTCAACGGGATAATACTTTTTATAAGTATTAATAAAAATTTCAACTATATTTTTTTTGTTTGTGCTATCAGGCAAATTGCTAAATATGGTATCAATTATTGAAGAATCTGATCTAGACACAATTGTTCTTTCACTTAAAGCAAACTGTTGTATTTTATTAAGTTCAATTTCTTCAAGCTCTTCTATATAATCATCAGCAATTAAGTTAATTTGACTTGCAAGTTTTAATAATGATTTATATCTTTTATAAGTTTCTTTATAATCATGTTCAAGTTTCTCATTTACTTTTCCATTTAATATAATGGTTCGTGCACCAAAACCCAAAGCATTTGATTTAATTGAATCATTAATAACGTAATTATTTGTTGAAGCAATAGATATCGATAGATTTCTCCAAAGATTATATTTTAAGGAATCATTCAGATATTCCAGGTAGTTAAAATTTTGCCTTTTAGTTAACATAAATGGATTAATCTCCAAGGCAAAACTATTTGGTACTAATACATTGTTATTGGAATCTAAATAATTATTAAGAATAGCAGTTTCCAAAGCTTTCATAGTTTTGGGTTTGCTTATTTCATTTATTTGTGTTCCAATAATAGTAGCAGAAGGCATGGATGGTGCTTTTAAATCTTCAAGTACCTGTGCATGAACTTCACCTATTAGCAAAATAAAAACCAGCGTAAAAACGTATGTTAAGTTTCTCATGGTTATATGAAATTACAGTAAAATTTATAAAAAGGTTCCTTGTCGTCTTCATGAAAATCAGGAGTCCCTGTATAATCATCAGGGAAAGTATAGATTAATTTATTCCCTCCAGTTTCATATATTGTATGAATTATTTTTATTTGTCCATCATCAGGATTGGATGATGTACAACTGAATTTCACTGATTTTCCTTTAAGTTTATTCGCTTTTCCAATAACTTCTTCTTTTCCACATTCAACTGTTTTAATTTCATCTTCGCCGTTAAAACTAACAAATGCAATGGTTCCATATTGGCAATCCACTTTTATTTTAACAGAATTGTCTGTATTGGATACAGTCAAATTGTTTTTGTCTTTTTTTTCTTTGTATTGAGGCATGAGTTTAAAATTTTAATTATTAATATCTGTTTATTATTACGTTGAACTGTTTGGTACTTCTTCTTTCTTTCCGGTACCTCTAAGTTTCATTACTTTATTAAGGATGTCGAACCAAAATGGCGCACCCAGAGAGATTGCGAGGGCCGTTAATAGGTAACCCCAGAAGTGAGGTACAAGGCTTTGAATTTTATATTTCCATGGTCTGAAAACTTGAATATAAGTGGTTTTTTTTGCTAGGACTTTATCCTTTTCCAATAAATACTTAGGAATGCAATTTTTAAATAAAGTATCTGCCTTTATATCTTCTTTATTTAATGTATCAATATGGCTATTTTCTTTATGGCTGAAACTTCTATTAAAGTATTTTAGATTTAAGTTGTGTCTACTTGCAATTTCTTTTAATTGAGCGGTGTCGATAACTTCAAAAAGTATACAGTTAGTGTTGCATTCTACCTTTTTAACACCTAAAGAATCAATACATAAAACGATTTTCTTATTCATCTCAAATTTCTCCGGTAATTTCCAACCAATACCTGCCATTCCTTCAATAGAAGTTATTTCTTCGTCAATAATTGTATTTATTTGGCCTTTTAAGGAGTCCATTTTTGCTATGAGTGCTGAATCTGTTCGTTCATCTGTTGTGTCGATCTTTATGTATTCAGCATATTTATCAATATTTTTTTCAGCATATGAAACCAGAGATTTTCGTGCTTTTGAATCTTTCGACAGACGATTGTATACGTGTATTGAATCGAAATTGAACATAATGGCTATAACTAAAGCGATTACTAAAGTCCATATTTTATTAGTACGGTTATACCAACCCGCTGTTCGCTCCATTACTGAGTTAAACCAATCTTCAATACTCTTTTCTAAGTTATTTTTCAGATCAATTAAACTTTCTTTGAGTTTTTTAACATCATTTTTAAATTCCTCTGTTAATTTTTCGCTTTTTTCAATATGACTTAAAAGTATATGTCGTAAATAATTTTGTTCAGGTAATTTTTCAACTGTTTCCTTTATTTCTGCTGAAGCTTCCGAGAGTTTATCTTCATTATAAATTTCAAGTATTACTTTAACAAACTTTTTAGGCTCAATATACGATGGAAACCTTCTACCTTTCCTCTTTAAAAAAGATTGAATCATGGGATGTTTGTGAATCTTTTTAAATAACTCTCTTCCTTCTTCGGAATCTTTATCCATCATATTTTTAATTGCTCTTTTAAGATTCCTTGCTCTGAATTTTAAAAAAGTAGAAAAAATTTCATTAACAATTGTTGCTAATAAACTAAACAGCAGGTATAAAAACACCAAACCAATTACGACTTCTAGAATAGTTGAGTTAAACATAGCATTTAGGTTTTATTATTAATATTTTATATACACGATACATTATTTAGGTTTTTTATCTTGTATTATTTGTTCCAGTTTTTCATCTTCTACATTAATATTTAATTGCACCCAAAGAGGTAAATGATCTGACATTTCGAAGGTGTAAGAATTAAAATCTGGAGTTTCTTTTGGATATAATTTGTCTATCCCTCCAGTATGAAAATCTAGTATTCCACCGTGATTTGTAAATGATTTCGTAAAATGAGGATAATAAAATATCTGGTCGTATCGCTTATTCATTGCTAAATTAGAACCATGATCTTCACCTCTTAATGATTCAGGTATTCGCAAGCCTTTGCTTGTTATTGCCTGAAATAGAGAGTCGTCAAGTTCCGGAATATTAAAATCTCCCATAACAATAATATCTTTGTCGACACTATAAGAATCTTTTCTTTTTTTATCAACCCATTTAGCCAGAAGTTCTAAGGCAGTCTTTCGTTCGCTTAATTTATTCCCCCAGCGAATGTGTACGGTAAGAAGCATGAAATCAAAATTACCGGCAGAAAATGAAGCAATAAAAGGAGGTCTCCACCAGGTTAATAAAGCTTCGTATTCGCCTGTTTTTTTATTCTTTTTTCTTGGAGGATCTGCTTCTGCTGCTAATCCTGTGAAAACAACAGCTCTTTTATCATAAATATATGCCATTCTTTCGCCATTCCCGCCTCTATCTAAGGTGTAATCAGAAAAAACTACTTTCCAGTAAGGACCTAAAATATCAAGTACTTTTTTAAGTTCTGAGAGATTTTTTCTTAATTCTGTAACTGCAATCAGGTCGAACTGACCCAGTATTTCGGCAATAAAATGTAAAGAATCTTTACGCCTTTTGGATTTACCAAACTCACGTATATTCCAGGTAGCAACGTTGATGGATTCATCCAATTTAGATGATGGAATATTTCCTTTTGAGATACGAGTCCTTAATTCTTTTAGGCCAACAGCAGTATGATAATCTAAATTTCCATGAAACATAATATACTTATTTTTAGTTATTTAATTCATTTATAAAGCTTCCCTTGTGCGATAATAGAATTAATACTTTTTGTAAGTATATGATACTCGTTAGATTGAATACAGCTAAATTTTATAAAATATACGTACAAAGTATTAATTTATTAATACTCCAATTCGTTGTTCCAAAATGTACGTTCTCAGGTAAGTAAATATGAAATTAAAAAATATTTTAAAAAATACAAAATATTGTCTGATGATAAATTATGAAGTTTGCAATCAATTATAAATTAAATGCAACTCTTTTTCTTTATATAAAAGGGAAAAAGAAGTATTGTATAAATAACAGATTTAAATTAATTAAAATTCCATTGCCAATATGCAAATCCAATAGGACCGCTTAAGTCTCGTTTAGCATCGTCGAAGTAAATGGATAGATAAGCAAGCTCAAAACGAAAACATTTAAAGAATCCAATTCTGTTATTTACAAAAGGAGCAACACGTGTTCCAACCACAAACTGCTTTTTTCGTGGAACATTGTCGATGTACAAAAAAGTAGAACCGTAGGAATATGTTGAGTGAAATGTAATCCAAGGTTTTAAACGCCAATCAACACCTAACGAAACATCAGGACTAATTAAATCCTTAAATGATTTGCCTGTGTAGTTTACAGTATCATTATTTTCGATGGTAATATTTTCTGAATATGTAAAGCCTCCTGATAAATGCATATAAATACGATCAGATAACCTCCAGCTAGCATTTAAATGATTGTATAAACTATTTCCTTTCCGATAAATATTCAAGTAATCAAGATTTTCCATTTGGTCGAATCTCGTAGCAATATATTGATACATTATTTCATATGAAAGATTGGGAACCATCTTTTTTTGCTCCAAAATACGAAACCTGAAATTAAAACTTGGAACTCCTCCTAACCATGCTTCTAAATCAATTTCTGTTGTTAACCAATCAGTAATTCCCCACCAAGCCCAGCTCGGATAAGGAGTTAAAGCTTGATTATACGCCCATTCTCCCTTATCGAATGTATATCCGGTAAACGCATCGCCAGGATGAAGCATATTTTCTTCGATCAAACCATTGTTTTTGTTTTGGGAAAAAAGTTGATAGGGAATTATAAGCATAAGCATAACTATAAATTTAATCCTTTTCATATCACTAAATTATATAAGTTCAATAGAAAAGAGACAATTTTTATGCTGTAAAATGGTTGCCTCTAAACCTATGTAAAAAATTTGAGCATAAAAAAAGCTGCCCTTAATTAGGACAGCTTTCTTATTATTATTTATAGTTTATTGAACAATTAGTTGGGTACTTGCTTTTTCATTTTCTAGTGTAAATGTAATAATATAAATTCCTTTAGCTTGATTTGTAAGATCAATTAATTGTTCAGATGATTGATTCAATTCTTTAATATAAATCACGCGACCTGAATGATCAACAACCTTAACTTCACCTGAAACATAAATTCTATTAAACTCAATTTTCAATAGCCCATTTGTAGGATTTGGGAATATACTAATGCCTAAATTGTTTAATTTTTCAATTCCAGTTGGTGTGCTATAGCTAATTGTCCAAGTATCCGACACAAGGTTATTGTTACTTGCACTATCAACAACAGCATTAGCATTTACCAGAGCAGTAACCGTTCCATCACTAGTTGGTGTTATATCTGCCGTAAATACATTATCACTTGGATTATTTAAATTACTTGCTGTACCGTTTGTAACTGTTAAATCATTTAATTCAAAACCCGCAATATCTTCGCTAAAAGTGAAAGTTAATGGAATTGGACTAATTTGTGTTGATGTGTTTTCTGTTGAAGTGATAGCTACAGTAGGCAATGTTCCATCATATTCAATTGAAAATACATTAGAAGCAATATTTCCATAACCAGCATTATCGTCAACAGAATTTTCAGTTAACTGAACAGAGATATCTCCATCACTAGTAGGAGTGACTTCAACAGTATATATATTACTTCCTTCGTTAGTAATGTCGCTTATACTTGCATTCGTAACTGATATATCAGTATCAATTAATGATGCAATAGCCTCACTAAAACTAAAAGTAAGATCGAAAGGACTAAGATTTGTATAGTCGCTTTCATTACTAGTAATACTTATAGTTGGCCGCGCCTCAGTAGTAAATGATTTCTCATCACCGTATAATGTAGTACTTCCATTTTTACAGCTAACACGAAAGAAATATTCTGTATTGGTTGTTAAACCAGTTATTTCAACCGAAACAGAAGTATTTGTTGTTCCACTTGCTGTATTAGGTGTTGCATTAATTGAATCGGTATAAGTTCCTGTTACAGTTCCATATTCAAACTGAATTTCGGTAATTGAATTGTTGTTTGCATTTACAGTACCATGCAGTGTTGCTAAGTCAATCTCGATACCATCTGCATCACTTGTTAACACAATAGGATCCGGTAAAACATCTGTAACAAATGATTTTTCATCACCTGTATGGACCTCTATTCCATTTTTACATTTAAGTCTGTAAAAATACTCAGTATTTGCACTTAAACCTGCACTTAGAGCACTAACTGAAGTGTTAAGGGTTCCACTTGCTGTATTAGGTGTTGCATTAATTGAATCGGTATAAGTTCCTGTTGCAGTTCCATATTCAAACTTAATTTCTGTAATAGAATTATCATTTGCATTAATAGTGCCGTTAAGAGTTGCCTGATCATAAGTAATTTCGCTTGCATCTTTAGTTGTAACTGCTGGGTTTCCTGCAGAAACACCTGTGATTTCAATGTCGTCTAAAATCCAGTAATAACCATAAGATCCTTCATATCTCCAACGTATTCTTACACTTGATTCCCCTGCAACATAACTTGATATATCGGTATTAAAAATGGCCGGAGAGGAACTAGAACCTTCACTGGTACCAGTCCATGACTGTATAACGGTCCAATTTTGTCCCCCATCAATACTATACGCAAGTTCAGCCAATTCAGTACTATAATCTCTGTAATAATGTTCAAATTGTAGATTAACAGAATCGTAAATGGACAAATCTAATAATGGACTTATCAGAGCTGCATCTTGTGAATATCCACTACCATAATTATCGCTATCGAGAATTGCAAAACCATTTGCGTTTGTTGTAGAAGAGAAGCTTATTCCTCCCGGATTATCAAATTCCCAAACTTGGCCTGATCCTTCGTAGTCTTGGTTTATCCAACAAGTGGGTATGTCTCCATCTGAAAAATCTTCAGTAAATGGCAGTAGCATTTCATCGCAAGGAGTATAAGCAAAGGTGCTAATCCCATTAGAATATTCGTCTGATGAGTTTGCTGACCAAACTTTGTAGTAATATGCCTGTCCTGAGATCAGAGACAGATGATTAAAGCTAGTGTCTGTGCCAGTATATAATACCTCTCCGCCACCGGGGATGCTACCTCCTGCCAGATAACTCGTTCCGTCTACAGGAGTACCAAATGTACCGTCCGAAGTAAATGCCAGAACAATATTATCATTATCACCATTTAATTCCCAATTTATATTTATTTGATCTGTTGATGAAGCTGTTGCATTAAAATTAGTTGGATTTTCAACATTTCCAAATTTCACATCGAATGAAATAGTTGCCCCTGATGATGTGATGTTATATATGTCTAGTCCACCATCCGTTCCATCATGTAAAAAACTACTTGGATTTGTTGCGTCATTTATTGCCGTTCGGCTAACATCTGCTGAGAAATTTGCACTGTTTGGAGTCCCATTTGTTGTAGTATTACCTCCCGGTCTGTAAATATAAACTTCATCAAATACTGAAGAGCCATCATATTGTGCATTTCCATCAAAATCGGAATTAATTCTATAAACAAGCAAACCATCTCCTGGAAGGTTTGACTCAAAACTACCACTTCGTAGTCGATATTCAACAATAAAAAATTCAGAAGTAGAATTTGGAGATGCAATCTTATAACAATTGTTTGTCGCTGAAGTTAAGGGATTTAATGTATATGTTCCTGCTGATGTAATCTCAGGAATATCCGTAATCCAATTTTGATCGGCATATTTATATTTCATGTAAGCACCCATATGTCCATATCCAGATTCCATTACATCCCATGGTCCGGCAGGATCTAAATCGGTACCATTATAATAGTGATATAAATCGGGAGCACCTAATGCATGAAACATTTCGTGACATAAGGTACGAACACCTACCTGATTTTCTGGTTGAAAAGTATAATCGTAAACTCTTTTACTATTTATATAAACTGTTTGTGTATATAGCGACCATCGATGAGCCCATAATAAATCACTCCATCCATCTGAATTTCCCTGGATCATGAAACATACATTATCAACTCGACCATCATTATCACCATCAATGTTTAAGCTACCTTCAACAGGATAATTGGCATTAATCCATGTGATTGCATCAACTAATAGCTGATGTTCACGTTCTGTTGATTCACTATCATTACTATATCCAATTGGATTAGTTGAGGCATCGTAAGGTTGAAAGTATGCTCGTGTATGAGAGTCTTCATAAGATGCATTTGTTGTTGTTGGACTGGCACAATCTGGATAGTGAGTGCTATTAATAGTTAACTGATTATATGATGCTTCTTTGTAAAAAGATTTTAAAGAATAACCTGTTTCCGGATTTAATTTGTCATCGTAAGCCTGTCGCGTAGTTGTTATTTCACTTTCGCCACTGAATCTGATATAAATAACTAAATTGTTCAATTGACCGGTATGGGGTGCTTTTGAAATACCATTTTTATAAGGGGTGTTATAATATTCCCTCTTTTTAGCGTACTCTTCTTCTGAAATAATAGTCCATTTTTTTAGATCTTGTTCTTTCGGATTTACTTTATTGACTCTATAGGAAGAAGCAGTAATTTCTCCTTTTTCCTTTATTGCATAGTAATAATATCCATCGCTTCCTTTAATTATTGAATATCCATCTTTATCGTGTATCCAATTAAAAAATTCGTCACCAGAAAGGAAGCATTCAATAATGGTTCCATCTGGTTGAGTAACCCTATGAGGTAAAAACTTAAAAGGTGCAGAAAACACAATTAATACCAGGATACTAAAAATGAATGAAAGTAAAATCTTTTTCATATCTATTGCTTTAAATGTTAATTTATTATTTTAAATTCTTTTGTTAGTTTTAATCTTTCAGAATCAGTATTTCCATAAAAGATAACTGATCTGTATTGGCCCGGAACTGCCTTTATTTCTATTGTTTCAGGAATTTCTTGACCTTTTTTATTTTCACACCATGACTCAACTAAATTCCATGAGTATGTCCATGTTTCATTTTTATTTAATCTTTTTTCTCTGGGTGGGGGAATACAATATGCACCACAAGGGCAATGTAAAATTTTTAGTTGTTTCCATTCTCCACTTTCGAAGCGCTCTATTCGAACTAACATCGGATCATATAAAATGATACCTTTATCTGTCTGTGTTAGGATCTCATATTTAAGGTTTTGATTTGATTTAATCTGTTCAGGCATTTTAATTTGAACAATGGAGTGAACTTCTTTATTTG
>JBHOSR010000036.1:0-22873 GCA_042584405.1 Bacteroidota bacterium | reverse complement strand
GGTTAAAAAGTTATTATCTTTGTACAATAATATAAAAGTTGAAAATACAGAACTTAAAAAACAAACTGAAGAATTTAAATTACAAATTAAAAATAAAGAAGCAGAACTAGATTTTTTGAAGAATAAATATAATAAGATTAAATTAGCAAAAAGTCTGGTGGCATCAACAGGCGATAGCCACGATGCTAAAATAAAAATAAATAGAATTGTGCGGGAGATCGACAAATGTATTGCTCTTTTAAACAGATAGAATCTGAATAGATAATGGAAGATAAATTATCAATTAGGGTTAATGTTGCAGATAGATATTATCCACTCAAAATAGACAGGAAAGATGAGGAAAAGATTCGCAAGGCGGCAAAAATGATAAACGAAAAGGTGTTACAATATAAACAAAGATACACTGATAAGGATACACAGGATTTTTTGGCAATGGCAGCCCTGCAATATGTAATAAAAGTAATTGAGTGTGATTCAAATTTAGAAGCATCACCAGTTTTAGATGAATTAAAAGATCTAGATAACGAATTGAATGAATTTTTAAAAGAGAATACTAAACGTTCTTAAACATATAAATTACGATTTTGCCCGTATTATTTCTTTAATGTCGATGAAACTCAACACTTTATCAATTGGAGCAAAGCTTATTTAACTGAGGGCGGGCCCCATTCCGATTCGTCGGAATTCCTTCGGGAACAGGGGATGGCCAAATTTAAATAGCAGCTCCACCCATGTTAATTTGGGGTTTTTAGAGAATTAGAGATAATAATACGGGTTTTTTATAATATAAAAACAAATATGATATGATTATTTCAACAATATTAGGGGCTATTTCAGTTGCTGTAGTAGGAATTATTGCAGCTTCTGGTGCTTTTGTATTAGGAGGTTTTATTTCCTATTTTCTATGGGATAAAGCTTTAAAATCAAAAAGCAGAAAATTAATTAGGGAAGCAGAAACTGAAGCAGAAGTTATTCGAAAGGATAAAATACTTCAAGCAAAAGAAAAATTCTTACAATTAAAAAGTGAACATGAAAGAGAAATTAATGAACGTTCACACAAATTAATTGCTGCAGAAAACAAATTTAAACAAAAAGAAATTTCACTTTCTCAGAAATTTGAAGAGAATCAAAGAAAACATAAGGAATTAGATGTGATTCGTGAGAATCTGCAGGTTCAAATGGATTTAGTAGAAAAGCGTAGTGAAGAATTGGATAAAATGCATAAACAGCAGGTTGAACAGCTTGAAGCAATTTCTGGGTTATCTGCCGAAGAGGCCAAAGAACAGTTGACTGAATCCTTAAAAGCTGAAGCAAAAACTGAAGCAATGTCAGAGATTAATGAAATTATGGAAGAAGCCAGAATGACTGCAAATAAAGAGGCAAAACGAATTGTTGTTCAGACTGTTCAAAGAGTTGCAACTGAGGCTGCAGTAGAAAATTCCGTTACTGTATTTAATATTGATAATGACGAAATTAAAGGTAGAATTATTGGACGTGAAGGAAGAAATATTAGGGCTCTTGAAGCTGCTACAGGAGTGGAAATTATAGTTGATGATACTCCCGAAGCAATAATTCTTTCTGCATTTGACCCAGTTCGTCGTGAAATTGCAAGATTAGCCCTTCATCAACTTGTTACTGATGGTAGAATACATCCAGCAAGAATTGAGGAGGTTGTTCAGAAAACTCAGAAGCAAATAGAAGAAGAAATTATTGAGGTAGGTAAAAGAACAACTATTGATCTTGGGGTACATGGTTTACATCCTGAAATTATAAGATTAATCGGGAAAATGAAATATCGTTCATCATATGGACAAAATTTATTACAACATTCTCGCGAAGTTGCTAATCTTTCAGCTATTATGGCAGCAGAGTTAGGACTAAATCCTAAATTGGCAAAAAGAGCAGGATTATTGCATGATATTGGTAAAGTACCAGATGATGAACCAGAATTGCCACATGCAATCTTGGGTATGAAAATAGCTGAGAAGTTTAAAGAAAAACCTGAAGTTTGCAACGCAATAGGTGCTCACCACGACGAGGTTGAGATGACATCATTATTATCACCGATAATACAAGTGTGTGATGCAATTTCTGGAGCACGTCCAGGTGCAAGAAGAGAAGTGGTTGAATCATATATAAAAAGATTAAAAGATTTAGAAGAACTAGCTTTGGCTCATCCGGGAGTTATGAAAACATATGCAATTCAAGCTGGTAGAGAGTTACGCGTTATTGTAGGTAGCGAAAAGGTAAGTGATGAGGATGCGGAAAAACTTTCATATGAAATTTCACAAAAAATTCAAAATGAAATGACTTATCCTGGACAGATTAAAATTACAGTAATTCGCGAAACAAGAGCGATAAACTATGCTAAATAGTTCAATTATATAAATATTAATAAAGCCCTGATTTTTAATTAGGGCTTTTTAGTTCTGTGTTTTATTTAATATTTTAGCAAAAAAAACATATGGATATTAAAATGGTTGACCTAAAAGGTCAATACAATAAAATAAAAGAGGAAATAAATTCTGAAATTCAGAGTGTAATTGATTCTACTGATTTTATTAATGGTCCAAAAGTTCAAGAATTTGCCAATAATCTTTCAAGTTATTTAGGAGGAATTAATGTTGTACCTTGTGCAAATGGAACTGATGCACTACAGATAGCTCTAATGGCTTTAGGGTTACAACCTGGTGATGAAGTTATACTACCTGTTCATACATATGTTGCTACCGCTGAGGTAATAGCATTATTAGGATTAATACCTATTTATGTTGACGTACATCCTGAATTTTTTACAATTGATGTATCTCAAATTGAAAAAAATATTGCGGTAAAGACTAAAGCAATTGTCCCAGTACATTTATATGGTCAATGTGCAGATATAGAATCGATTATGAAGATTGCTGTTGATCATGACCTTTTTGTGATAGAAGATACCGCACAAGCTATTGGTGCAACTTTTACCTTCTCGGATGGAAGAAAAGTATTGGCAGGTACAATTGGAGATATTGGAACAACTTCTTTTTTCCCTTCTAAGAACTTGGGTTGTTATGGAGATGGTGGAGCTATATTCATAAACGATGATGATTTAGCTAAGAAATGTAAAATGATAGCCAATCATGGACAAAGTAAGAAATATCATCATGATATTATTGGTTGTAATTCAAGATTAGATTCATTGCAAGCTGCTATATTAGATGTTAAATTAAAATATTTGGATAGTTATACTAAAGCAAGAAAAAATGCGGCAAAGTTATATGATGAATTATTTATTGATGTAAAGGGAGTTAAAACACCTCAAGTTTCAAATTATTCTGATCATGTATATCATCAATACACTTTAGTTTGCAATGAATTTGTTGATAGGAATGAATTGCAGAATTATCTTAAGGAATTGGGAATACCTACCATGATTTATTATCCAATACCATTACATAAACAGATAGCATATAAGAATCATCATTCTAAAGAACAAGCATTTCCTGTTACAGAATATTTATCAAAAAACGTTTTGTCAATACCAATTCATACAGAAATAAGTAGGGAAGAACAGGAGTATATTGTATCTTCGATCAATGAGTATTTAAAACAGGGAGTTGTGAATAGTGAATAGTGAATAGCGAATTGAAATTTATAAAAGAATTGAAAAGATGAATCATAAAAAATTAGATGTTTGGAAAGAAGCAATGGTTCTGGTTCAAATGATTTATGAATTAACTAATAAATTGCCAAAAGAAGAAATTTATGGAATTACATCTCAGATAAAAAGAGCTGTTGTTTCAGTTCCTTCTAATATTGCAGAAGGTTCTGCTAGAAAATCAGATAAAGAGTTTATACAATATCTTAATATTGCTAGAGGATCACTAGCCGAATTGGAAACACAATTGGTTATTATATCTGAAATATATAAAATTGGAAATCCAACAATAGTTGAGAAAATTAATATAGTTGGTAAATTATCAACAGGACTTATTAATTATTTGAAAAATAAAAAAGGTAATAATATAGTTGAGGAAGAGGTTAATGAATACAATATGGAAAACACTAATCACCAATCACCAATCACCAGTCACTATTTTGCTCATGAGACTGCAGTTATTGATGAAGATTGCCAAATTGGGGAAGGAACAAAGATTTGGCATTTTTCTCATTTAATGTCAAACTGTAAAATTGGAATGAATTGTAATATAGGACAAAATGTTGTTGTATCACCAAATGTTATTCTTGGAAATAATGTTAAAGTACAAAATAATGTATCCATTTATACAGGTGTAATTTGTGAAGATGATGTATTTTTAGGCCCTTCAATGGTATTTACAAATATTTCAAATCCGAGATCTGCTGTTATTCGAAAAGATAAATACGAAAAAACAATTGTTAAAAGAGGAGCTTCTATAGGAGCTAATGCAACAATAATTTGTGAAAATGATATTGGTGAATATTCATTCATAGGTGCAGGAACTGTTATTACCAAAGAAGTTAAAGCATATGCATTGGTAGTTGGGAATCCTGGAAAACAAATTGGATGGATAAGTGAGTATGGTCACCGTTTAAATTTTAATGAAAAAGGTATTGCTACCTGTCCTGAAAGCAACGAGAAATATATATTGGAAAATCTGAATGTTTCAAAAATTAAATAGATCATTATGCAAAAAGTTTTAATAACTGGTACTGCAGGTTTTATTGGCTTTCATTTAGCCAATGCATTATTGAAGAATGATTACGATGTGGTTGGTTTGGATAATATTAATGATTATTATGATACTGATCTTAAATTTGCAAGATTAAATGAGTCAGGAATAATTAAAGAGAGTATAGAATATAACAAATTGCTACAATCTAATAAATTTCCAAATTATAAATTCATTAAACTTAACTTAGAAGATCAAGACAATATTAATCATTTATTTAAAGAGGAAAAATTTGATTTAGTTGTTAATTTAGCTGCACAAGCTGGTGTCCGGTATAGCTTAGAAAACCCTCATGCATATATTAATAGTAATATTCTTGGATTTACTAATATTTTAGAAGCTTGTAGACATAATTATGTTCAACATCTAGTTTATGCCAGTAGTTCTAGTGTTTACGGATTAAATTCGAAAATGCCTTTTTCTACTGGCGATAATGTTGATCATCCAATAAGTTTATATGCAGCAAGTAAAAAGTCTAATGAGCTAATGGCTCATACATATAGCTATTTATATAATATTCCAACTACTGGATTGCGTTTCTTTACAGTTTATGGTCCTTGGGGAAGACCTGATATGGCTTTGTTTTTATTTACAAAAGCAATATTGGAAGGAAAACCAATTGATGTGTTTAATTACGGAAATATGCAACGAGATTTTACATATATAGATGATATTGTGAATGGAATCATAAAAGTAATGGAAAATCCTCCTAAAAATAAAGAAGAAATTGATAATCCATCAGTTTCGATTTCACCTTACAAAATTTATAATATAGGGAATAATACTCCGGTACCATTAAATGATTTTATTAAAACTATTGAAAAATCATTAAATAAAAAGGCAAAGATGAATTTGATGCCTATTCAACCTGGTGATGTTGAAAAAACATGGGCAGATGTAACTGAATTAATAGTTAATTTAGGATACAAACCCGCAACGGATATAAATTATGGCATTAACGAGTTTATTAAATGGTATAAATCATTTTATAAGACAGATTAAATAACTTATAATAAAATGCTTGATTTTATTATTATTTTAAAGGAGAATTAATACTTTTGTGCAAATTTTATCGGGAATATAATGTTGAAAAGAAACAAGAATTTTGTATTAATAGGAGTTGCAGGTTATATAGCTGATAGACACTTACGTGCTATAAAAGAAACAGATAATGTTTTGCTTGCTTCTTTGGATAAATTTGATTGTGTTGGCAAAATTGATAGTTATTTTCCTAATTCAGACTTTTTTACTGAATTTGAACGATTTGACAGGCACATTGACAAAGTAAAGAGAGAAGGGACTAAGCTTGATTACGTTAGTATTTGTACTCCAAATTATTTACATGATTCTCATATTCGATTTGCATTGAGACATGGTGCCGATGCAATCTGTGAAAAACCTGTTGTTTTGAATCCCTGGAATATTGATGCATTACAAGAAATAGAAAATGAGACTGATAAAAAAGTTTATAATATTCTTCAGTTAAGATTACATCCGTCAATAATAGAACTTAAAAACAAAATAGATAATGACCCAAAAGATAAAATCTATGATGTAGATTTATCATATATAACTTCAAGGGGGAACTGGTATTATATTTCTTGGAAAGGAGATTTGCAAAAATCAGGAGGTGTTGCAACAAATATTGGTGTTCATTTTTACGATATGTTAACCTGGATTTTTGGTGATGTTGAAGAAAACATAGTACATATCTCAAATCAATCAAAAGCTGCAGGATTATTAAAGCTTAAAAGAGCTAATGTCCGCTGGTTTTTAAGTGTTGATTATAATGATATTCCGGAAAAGGTAAAATATAATGGGCAAAGAACTTATAGGTCAATAACTGTTAATCGTGAAGAAATTGAATTCAGTGATGGATTTACCGATTTACATAATTTATCTTATCAGGAAATTTTAAAGGGAAATGGTTTTGGATTAGAAGAAACCAAAAAATCAATTGAAACAGTTTATCAAATAAGAAATTCATCTCCAATAGGTATTAAAGGAGATTATCATCCGTTTTGTAAGAACAAATAGCAGTAAATAAGATGAAATTTATTTAAAAATAAAATTAAATAAGAAATGTACAATAAGTTAATTAACAAAGAAGCTAAATTAGCGGTTATTGGTCTTGGATACGTAGGCTTGCCAATTGCATTAGAGTTTGCAAAAAAAATCCCGGTAATCGGATTTGATATTAAAGAGGATAGGGTTGAGATGATGAAAAATAGGATTGACCCAAGTCGTGAATTAACTTCAGAATCTTTTGAAGGTTGTGATATCCAATTTACTGCAAATATCGAAGATTTACATGAGGCAATTTTTTATATTATTGCTGTTCCTACTCCAATTGATGAACATAATTTGCCGGATTTAATGCCAGTTTTAAAAGCTTCTGAAACAGTTGGAAAGGTTTTAAAAGAAGGTGATTATGTAGTTTATGAGTCTACAGTTTATCCTGGTGCTACTGAAGAAGATTGTGTGCCAGTTTTAGAAAGAGAATCAGGATTAAAATATATAGATCAGTTTAAAGTTGGATTTTCTCCTGAAAGAATTAATCCTGGAGATAAAGTAAATACACTTACATCTATTATTAAAGTAAGTTCAGGTTGTGATGAAGAATCTGCCGAGAATATAGCTAAAGTATACGAGTTGGTAATAAAAGCTGGAGTGCACAGAGCAAGTTCCATAAAAGTTGCCGAAGCTTCTAAAATTATTGAAAACACTCAACGCGATATTAATATTGCTTTCATGAATGAGCTATCTATTATTTTCAATCGTTTGGATATAAATACTTTCGAAGTGCTAGAAGCTGCAGGAACAAAATGGAATTTTTTAAAGTTTTTCCCAGGTTTAGTAGGAGGACATTGTATTGGTGTTGATCCATATTATCTAACTCATAAAGCAAAACAGTTAGGCTATCATGCTCAAATGATTAATTCCGGGCGTTTTATTAATGACTCAATGGGAGGTTATGTTGCTAAACAAATTGTTAAAAAACTTGTAAAAGCAGGAAAGAATATTCAAGAATCCAAAGCTTTAATAATGGGAATCACTTTCAAGGAAGATGTTAGTGACATTCGTAATTCAAAAGTAGTTGATGTTTATAATGAATTACTTACGTATGGTGTTACTGTAGATGCAGTTGACGATTATGCTGATGCAGAGGAAGTTTTGGAGGAATATAAGTTTGAACCAATAAAAGAACCGAAAAAAGATTATGATGTTATTATTGTAGCTGTAGGTCATGATAAATATAAAGATTTGGATGAAAGATATTTTAAATCGATAACAACCGATAATGCATTGTTTGTTGATATTAAAGGAATATATAGAAATAAAATAAAAGAATTAAATTATTGGAGTTTATAATGTCTGATAAAATTATAAGAAATAAAAGAGTATTGGTAACAGGTGGAGCTGGTTTTATTGGCTCCAACTTGTGTGAAGAGTTGCTAAAAAATGATATTAAGGTAGTTTGTTTAGATAACTTTTCAACAGGAAAGAAAGAAAATATCGAATCTCTTATTTCAAATCCTAATTTTAAATTTATTGAAGGTGATATAAGGAATTATTCGGATTGTGAAAAGGCAGTTGATGGGATAGATGTTGTATTACATCAGGCAGCTTTAGGTTCTGTCCCTCGTTCAATTAAAGATCCAATGACATCAACTGATGTTAATATTGGGGGATTTGTAAAAATGCTTTTTGCTGCAACGGAAGCAGGAGTTAAGAGATTTGTTTATGCAGCAAGTTCATCTACATATGGAGATTCAGTTAATATGCCAAAAGTTGAACATATAATTGGAAATCCATTATCTCCATATGCTATAACAAAGTATGCTAATGAAATTTATGCAAAGAATTTTTATGATGTTTATGGCATAGAGACTATTGGATTACGATATTTTAATGTTTTTGGTAGAAGACAGGATCCGAATGGTGCATATGCTGCAGTTATCCCAAAATTTGTTATACAGTTAATGAAACATGAAAGTCCGGTTATTAACGGGGATGGTACATATTCACGTGATTTTACTTATATTGATAATGTTATACAGGCTAATCAATTGGCAGCAACGGTTGATTATAAAAAAATATCTGATGTAACAATTGAAAGTCCAAATATATTTAACATTGCGTATGGAGAAAGTACAAATCTTAATGAGTTACTGAAAATTTTAAAAGAAAACTTATCAAAAATTGATTCAAGAATAGCCAATATTGAAGCTGTTCATGGTCCTAACAGGGCAGGAGACATTCCTCATTCTTTAGCAAATATAGATAAAGGAAAGGAAATATTGGGTTATAAACCAATATATGATATAAGAAAGGGGCTTAAAAATGCATGCGATTGGTATTGGGAAAATTTAAATTAATTTATATATGAAAGGAATAGTTTTAGCAGGAGGTTCAGGTACAAGATTGTACCCTATTACTAAAGGGGTTTCAAAACAGATGCTACCTGTCTATGATAAACCAATGATATACTATCCAATATCAGTGTTAATGTTAGCAGGAATAAGGGATATTTTGATTATTTCAACTCCTCACGATTTGCCATTATTTAAAAGTTTACTTGGAACCGGAGAAGAATTAGGTGTTATGTTTTCGTATAAAGAGCAACCATCTCCTGATGGTTTAGCACAAGCATTTATTATAGGAGAAGAATTCATTGGAAGAGACGACGTTTGCTTGGTACTTGGCGATAATATTTTTTATGGTCATGGATTTACAGAATTATTAGAAAGATCTATAAAAAATGTTGAAATTGATAAGACAGCAACAGTCTTTGGTTATTGGGTAAAAGATCCAGAAAGGTATGGTGTTGCAGAATTTGATAAAGATGGTAATGTAACTTCTATTGAAGAAAAACCTCAAGAACCTAAATCAAATTATGCTGTTGTTGGACTTTATTTTTATACGAATGAAGTTGTTGAAATAGCTAAAAATATAAAACCATCAGCAAGAGGGGAACTAGAAATTACTACTGTAAATCAAGAGTATTTGAAGATGAAAAGGTTAAAGGTTGAACTAATGGGTCGAGGATTTGCATGGTTAGATACAGGAACTCATGAATCTTTATTAGACGCTAGTAGATATATTGAAACTATTGAAACTAGACAAGGATTGAAAATAGCTTGTTTAGAAGAAATAGCCTATTATATGAAATATATCTCAAAAGAACAATTATTAGAATTAGCAAAACCTCTAGCTAAAAATCAGTATGGTCAATATTTGTATAGTTTAATTAGAAATTAAGTGATATGTTTAAAGATAAGATTCTTTTAATTACAGGAGGTACTGGTTCGTTTGGAAACGCAGTCCTTAACAGATTTTTAAATACAGATATAAAAGAAATCAGAATTTTTTCTCGGGATGAGAAAAAGCAGGATGATATGCGGAATAAATATAAAAATCAAAAAATAAAATTTTATATTGGTGATGTCCGTAATATTAATAGTTTAGAAAATGCTATGCGTGGAGTTGATTATGTGTTTCATGCAGCTGCTCTTAAACAAGTTCCCTCATGTGAGTTTTTTCCATTAGAGGCAACAGAAACAAATGTATTTGGTACTGGAAATGTAATTCGATCGGCTGTGCAACATAAAGTAAAGAATGTAGTTTGTTTAAGCACAGATAAGGCTGCATATCCAATTAATGCCATGGGTATTTCTAAAGCATTAATGGAAAAAGTTGTAGTTGCTGAATCGAGAAATGTTTCAGAAGAGGAAACGACTATATGTTGTACAAGGTATGGTAACGTAATGGCTTCAAGAGGATCAGTAATACCTCTGTTCATCAACCAAATAAAATCGGAACAACCTATGACCATTACAGATCCTAATATGACGAGATATTTGATGTCGCTTGACGAAGCTGTTGACTTAGTATTATTTGCCTTTAAAAATGGCAGTCAAGGTGATTTGTTTGTTCAAAAAGCACCGGCATCTACAATTGAAGATTTAGCTATTGCAGTTAAAGAAATAATGAATTCCGATGCAGAAATTAATATTATTGGAACCAGACACGGTGAAAAATTGTACGAAACACTTTGCACAAGAGAAGAAATGATGAGAGCTGAGGATTTAGGAGATTTCTACAGAATTCCTCCCGATAACAGAGATTTAAATTATAGGAAGTTTTTTACCAATGGAGATGTAAAAACATCTGCTTCTGAAGATTATAACTCACATAATACATATAGACTCAATGTTGAAGAGATAAAGAATAAGTTATTAGAACTCGAATATGTAAAAGAAGAGCTAAAAAAGAAGAACTTATAGCTTTATCTGTAAAATACAATGAATTGGTATAAATCTAATCTAAATTATTATAATGATTAATATTGGTATAACAGGACAAGCGGGTTTTATTGGAACTAACTTATATAATGAAATAGGTTTACAACCAGAAGAGTTTAATCGAATACCTTTTGAAGACAACTTTTTTAACAATGATAATAAACTTAAAGAATGGGTAAATGAATGTGATATTATTGTTCATTTAGCCGCAATGAATAGACATAATGATCCTGATGTGCTATATAAAACGAATATTGAGCTTGTTGAAAAGTTGATTAATTCTATGAAAGCTTGTGATTCTAAGGCACATATAATCTTTTCTTCATCTACTCAAGAAGAAAAGGAAAATATATATGGTGAATCAAAACGAATAGGGAGAAAATTATTGTATAAATTTTCAAGAATTAATAATTCCTTATTTACAGGATTAGTTATACCTAATGTTTTTGGTCCTTTCGGACATCCTTACTATAATTCTTTTATTGCAACATTTGCTCATCAATTAATTCATAATGAGCAACCTGAAATACAAGTTGATGGAGAAGTTAAGTTAATATATGTTGGCAATTTATGTAAGTATATTATAAAAAGAATTAAAGAATGCAGTCAAGATCAAAATCCTGAATCTATAGAAGCATTATTTGTTTCTCATGATTTTGAAAAAAAAGTATCAGATATTCTTAATTTATTCCATACTTTCAAAGCACAATATTTTGAAAAGAATATAATTCCTAATTTGTCAAATATTATTGAAATAAACTTATTTAACACTTTCAGATCTTTCATTGATCATGAAGAAAGATATCCTGTTGAACTAGTTAAAAATACAGATCAAAGAGGTAGCTTTGTTGAAATTATACGATTAGGTATTGGAGGTCAGGTTTCTTTTTCAACTACAGTTCCGGGTATTACAAGAGGAAATCATTATCACATAAGAAAGATTGAACGATTTACTGTTATTAAAGGAAAAGCATTAATTCAGTTAAGACGTATAGGATCTGATAAAGTTTTAAATTTTGAATTGGATGGAAATCAACCTTCTTTTGTTGATATGCCGATTTGGTACACACACAATATTAGGAATATTGGGAATGAAGATTTATTTACAACTTTTTGGATTAATGAGTTTTATGATGAGAATGATCCTGATACGTATTCGGAGATTGTCTGAAAACTTTTATAAACCTTATAAAAAGAAAGAGATTTGTCTATGTTTGAAATTCCAATAGCCTTATTTACATTTAAAAGAAAGGATACTGTTTTTAGAATTCTTGATAGAATCGCACAGGTAAAACCAAAAAAGATATATATTATTTCTGATGGCCCAAGGGATGAACATGAAAAGGATATTATATTGGATGTTAGAGCTTCAATAGAGAATTATATTAGCTGGGATTGCGAAATAATAAAAAATTATGCTGAAGAAAATAGAGGAGTATATCGGAATATTGGTGAAGGAGCTAAATGGGTATTTTCATTAGAAGAAAAAGCTATCTTTTTAGAAGATGATAATTTACCCGCTCTAACTTTTTTCAAGTTTTGCCAGGAAATGCTTGAGAAATACGAAGGAGATAACCGGATTTTATGGATATGTGGTACAAATTATTTGAAAGAGTATATTCCAGAGGATGGATCGAGTTATATGTTTACAAAACATATGCTACCATGTGGATGGGCTTCCTGGCAAGACAAATTCAATGAATTTTATGATGGAAAATTAGATTTATTGTCAGAACCAAATATTGATAAAAGATTATCTAACGAATATGAAGATAAGTCATTGTATCGTCAAGAAATAGTTTTAATGAAAAAAACTAAATATACTTTGGACAATGAAATAAGAAAAGCTTCATGGGATCGACAAATGAATTTTTCAATTAGAGCAAATAGTTTGTTTGGAATATCACCAAAGTATAATCAAATAGAAAATATTGGTGTTGATGATCTTTCAGTACATGGGGGAACTTCGTTTAAATTTACCATGACAAAACGTTTTTGTGGGATAAAAACTATACCATTAGAGTTTCCTTTGAAACATCCTAAATTTGTTTTAAATGATAAAACGTATGAAAAAAAAATTGGGAAGGTTATATTATATCCACTGAAATCAAGAATTAAAACTAGGATTATGCAATTTATAAAACCAATTTTGGGTGTTGATAAATACACCAGTTATAAGATGCATCTGGAAAAGAAAAAGGAAAAACAGAATAATTTGCAATAATAACCTATGAGCTTTATTAAGCAACTGACCACTATAAAATATAGTAGTTTAAATTTATTTTTGATTTTTATAATATTGGCATCATTTGTTGTTTCAACAAGTGGATACGCATTAATAACTGTTCCTGGGAATAGTTATTTTTATTTATTCCTAATATTGCCAACTCTAATATTTTTGTTTTTATACATTAAAAAGAGGGAAATAATATACGTTAATATTTATAATTTGTCGTATACAATCTTATTTTTTTTAACAATCCTTTCTTTTATTATTAATGGTAACATCGCATACATTTCAAATAATATTAAATTTCTTATAGTTATTACTTTCGCATTTTTTTTTACTAAACTTGTAAGCTTTGATTCTTTTATAAAATATTTTTTAAAGGCAATGAAATTCATTGTTTTTATATCGCTAATTGCCTACATACTCATTAATTTTGTAAAAATCCCTATAAACTTACCAACCTTTGTTAATGTAAACGGTGTTGAATATTATAATGGTTTAATTTTTTTCGCTATTAAAAGATTTGCAGCTTATCCAACTCCTCAGATGCATCGAAATATTGGTTGTTTTTGGGAACCTGGTCTTTTTGCCACTTTGAATACAATTGCTCTAATATTTGAGGTTTTATATAAAAATAAAATTTCATTTTACAATGTAATTATAATGTTTTTAGCAATGATAACTACGAAATCAACATTTGGATATATTATGATTGCATTTGTTATTGTGGTTTATTTAAGTAGAAACATTAATAGTTCTAAAGGAAGTATTGGTTTTATTATATTATTGATTTCAGTAATACTTTTATTAATCAATTTAAATAACATTTTAGAGATATTGTATTCAAAGTGGCCAATTGTTTTTAGTAAAATTGCTGACAAAACTAGCTCTTCTGTTAGATTGGAAGCCCCAATTACAAATTTGAAAGTCTTTTTGAAAAATCCTTTATTCGGTGCAGGATTTGGTAAAGCTGATAACTTATTCTATTCTTTTAATAAAATTGCACAAACTTCAACCTCTACATATTTTCTTGCTGCATTTGGTTTATTTGGAATTTCTCACTCATTATTTTTTATTTATGGTATAATGATGCAGAAAAAACTTAATATCCTAAATAGATTAACACTTTTGATGATTTTCTTTATAATATTGAATAAAGAACCTCATATCTTTAACACTGCAATTTTTATAATAATGTTTTACTTCTTGAAAATTCCAACTATTAAATATGAGGGATAGCATATGCTGATTAATAATGTTTTATTTAAAAAGATAAAAAGCAATAATAATTTATTTTATAATATAATTGGTTCAAT
The DNA here is from genome assembly GCA_042584405.1 of Bacteroidota bacterium. Taxonomy (GTDB): domain Bacteria; phylum Bacteroidota; class Bacteroidia; order Bacteroidales; family UBA12077; genus UBA12077. The sequence goes on along the minus strand of JBHOSR010000036.1, from coordinate 8,331 downwards.
TGGTGTGAAGGGATTGGCATTAGTAATTACTTTAATTTCATTTCCAATCTATATTAGCTATTTTGGAGATAAAAAAATATTAGGTGTATGGTTTGCCATTTTATCTATTTTGCATTGGATTCTAACTTTTGATTTGGGAATTGGAAACGGACTTAGAAACTATGTTGTAGAGGCTTTAGTAGAAAAAAATGATATTAAAGTAAAAAAGTACATTTCTTCGGCATACATTTCAATTGGATCAATTTCCCTGTTAATTGGGATTATAGGATTTTCTATTATAGGTCAATTTAATTGGAATTTAATTTTAAATATTGAAGCAAACTTACTAAGCAATAGTGTTTTAATATGGGTTGTAAGAATTGTACTTTCAGGTGTATTGTTGCAATTATTTTTGAAATTAATTTTATCTATATTATACGCTTTACAAAAAACAGCTCTTTCCAATTTTGTTAGACTAATATCAAATATAATTATTCTAATTTTTATTTCTAGTTATCGCAATAATGATATTGTATTTAGCTTAAAGTTATTAGCTTTTATATATATATTAGCAATTAATGTACCTTTGTTTATTGCCTCTTTATTTGTTTTTGCAAAACTCCTTAAGAACTCAAGACCAAATTTTAAACACTTTCGTATAGATTATTCTAAAAAAGTAATGAAGCTGGGTTCAATGTTTTTGTTAATTCAGTTTAGTTTACTGCTAATAAATTCAACAAATGAAATTTTAGTCATTAGAATTTTTGGGCCTGAAGAAGTAGTTTATTATCAAGCATACTATAGGATATTTAGTATTTTCTTGGTGTTTTTTGCTATTTTAACTATACCAATATGGTCAGCAGTAACGAAAGCTTTCAACGAAAAAAGAATTGGATGGATAAAAAAAATATATAGATATTTGAATTTAACATCAGTTGTCGTAAGTATAGTTGCTCTCTCTTTAGTCTTTGTTTTTCAGTTGGTTGTAAATCTATGGCTTGGTGATAATTCATTTCCAGTTGATAAATTTTACGTCTCTATATTTTCTGTTTATGTAAGTTTAATTGTTTTTATTAATGCTGCCACGTGTATTGCAAATGGAATTAGTAAGTTAAAACCTCAATTATATTGTTATATAGTAGCTGCCTTGATTAAAATTCCTCTTACAATAGTTCTTGCAAAATCTATGGATAGTTGGATAAGTATAATGATTGTTAATATAATTATTATGATTCCTTGTTTAGTAGTACAACCCTATTATATTAGAAAAGAATTAGTTAAAATTGTAGAATAAATTGATAGAACTAAATTTGAAATGTGTAATTCGATCTAAGTGACATTAATAAATACATAATGAAAAAACTTAAAATATTAACAGTAGTTGGAACGCGTCCAGAAATTATAAGATTATCACAAGTTTTAATGAAACTAGATAAATTAGATTGTTTTGAACATACTCTTGTACATACTGGACAAAATTATGATTATGAACTAAATGAGATATTTTTTCAGGATTTAGGTTTGCGGAAACCTGATTATTTTTTAAATGCAGCAGGAGGAAACGGGACTGTAACTGCTGGTAATATTTTAATAAAAATTGATCCGATCTTAGAAGAAATAAATCCAGACGCATTATTAGTTTTAGGCGATACCAATTCCTGTTTATGTGCTATAGCTGCAAAGAAAAGAAAAATACCAATTTTCCATATGGAAGCAGGAAATCGTTGCTTTGATCAAAGAGTTCCTGAGGAAACAAATAGACGAATTGTAGATCACATAAGTGATATTAATCTAACATATAGTGATATAGCCAGAGAGTATTTACTAAAAGAAGGTTCTCCATCTGACAGAGTAATAAAAACGGGCAGTCCGATGTATGAAGTACTTAATGCAAATATGGATAAAATTAATTCTTCAGATATTCTTGAAAGAACAGGAGTAGAAAGCGGTAAATACTTTGTCATATCATCGCATAGAGAAGAAAATATTGATACAAGTATTAATTTTAACAATTTAGTTGATTCTTTAAATTTAATTGCAGAAAAGTATCAGCTACCAATAATAGTATCTACTCACCCAAGAACAAGGAAAATGATTGAAAAGAAGGGAGTTGTACTAAATCCTTTGATTCAGTTAATGAAACCAATGGGATTTTCAGATTATAACAATCTTCAAATGAATTCAAAAGCTGTTTTATCAGATAGTGGAACTATATCGGAAGAATCTTCAATTTTAAATTTTCCTGCATTAAATATTAGAGAAGCACATGAGCGTCCTGAAGCAATGGAAGAAGGAGCTGTAATGATGGTAGGTTTATTAAAAGAAAGAATAATGCAAGGACTGGAAATATTGAATACACAGGGAAGAGGAGATAACAGAACCTTAAGATTAGTTGCAGATTATTCAATGCCAAATGTTTCAGATAAAGTAGTTCGTATACTTCTTTCTTATACTGATTATGTTAATCGCGTGGTTTGGAGTAAATAGATTATTTAACTGTTTAATGTAAAATTAAAATAAAGACAGACAATAGTATGAGTAATATTTTAGAAATATATTATGAATACCTTCCTAACTTTCTTCAGAATGTGTTTGTAAGTGCATATAATATTGTGAACTATAAACGAAGATATGGTGCTCAATATAAAGCATTTTCGAAAATTTATAATGATAATAACAATTTAGATAGAAAAGAACTAGAGAAAATTCAGTCTAATAAATTGAAAGATTTATTAGAGTATACATTAAAACACTCTGAGTATTATAGAGAATTATATAAAGATATTGATATTAAAGAATATAATGGTCCAGAATTTTTAAAAAGACTACCAATTGTTAATAAAGAGGATATTCGAAAAAACGTAGAAAAAGTCAGAACTATTCCAAAATCAGAAGCTTCAATTAGAAAAACTGGAGGAACAACTGGGAAATCATTGAAACTTTATGCAACGCATGATGATGTACAGGAAAGATTTGCTATACTTGATAATTTCAGATCAAAATGTGGATATAAGTTAGGCGAAAAGACAGCTTGGTTTAGTGGTAAAAATCTTTTAACAAAAAGTGATCTTAAGAAGAATAGATTTTGGAAAACTGATTATTGGTATAAGGTTAGATATTACTCTACTTTTCATATCAAACATGAAAATTTGAAATTTTATATAAATGATTTATTTAAATTCCAACCTAAATTTTTAGTTGGATTTCCATCAACAATGTATGATATTGCAAAATATGGTTTAGAGAAAAAAATAAGCTTTCCTTCAAATACTATTAAGGCTATATTCCCAACTGCAGAAACAGTTACTAAGGAAATAAGGTCAACAATTGAAAAATTCTTTAATGCTAAAATCTATGATCAATATGCATCATCGGAAGGTGCTCCATTTATATTTGAGTGTGTAAATGGAAATTTACATTTAGAATTACAAAGTGGAGTGTTTGAAGTACTGGATGAGCAAGGTAATGAGACTAATAAAGGTCGAATGATAATAACATCTTTTACAACTTATGGAACTCCACTTATAAGATATGATATTGGTGATGAAATTGAATTATCTAATGATACATGTAATTGTGGAAACAATAATCCATTAGTTAAACAAATACTCGGGAGAATCAATGATTATATTTATTCACCTGAAATAGGAAAAATTAATTTAGGTAATATTTCAAATACTTTAAAAGGCGTTAATGGAATTATAAAGTTTCAGATGATTCAAAATAAATTAGATGAATTAATTATTCTTGCAATAAAGGATGAAGTAAAATTTAAGGATAAGGATGAAAAGGTCTTTATTAATAATATACAAGATAGAATAGGCAACCGGATGATAATTGATATTAATTATGTTAATGAGATTCCGGTTGAAAAAAGTGGAAAATTTAGAATAGTAAAAAATAATATTAAAGATCAAATCGAAAGATTGAATATTGTTTAATTGTATTGATTTATTATTGTAAAACTATAATAATGACAGATAATTTAAGATTTAAAACAAATGTTTTTTTTCAGTCTTATTTAAAAGTTTATCTCATACTGGCTATTTTATTAAATTTGGTAGTAAGTTGTTCGGTACATAAGTTTTCTGAAGATAAAAATCGTAAGGCTGAAAGCATACTAAAAGACAGGCTCTGGATTTGGTCACATGGAGAGGGTGTAATGGGAGGTAAATATGGATTACCAAGTGGAGGTAATATTTCTCCTACTAAAGCAGCAGAAAAAATGGGGATTCCAAATGTTTGTATGATTAGATGGTTGGGTAAACCAGAACCTCCATTTGATGAGTATTTATTGCAGTTCACTAATGTAAAACGTTTTGCTTGGAGTGTTATAGATAGTGCACCAGAGACATATGATGATAAAGTAAGATCGACTTTAGAAATTGCTCAAAAAATGCCAAATCTCACAACTCTTTATCTTGATGACTTTTTTATAGGTAAAGCTGTAAAAAACTCCTTTAATTTAATATCTGGAGAATACCCAGCAAAATTAACTGTAAATGAAACAAAAGAACTTTATAATAAACTTCATGATTTTGAAAAACCTTTAGACTTAGCAGTTGTGTTATATTCAAATCAGATAGATCCAGCAATTAAAAAGCATTTACAGTTTTGTGATATAGTTTCATATTGGACTTGGAATGCTAGTGATCTGCTAAATTTAAAAGATTCTTTTGGGGATTATCAAAAGATGTTTCCAAATAAACCAACACTTTTAGGTATATATATGTGGGATTTTGGTGGGCGAAAACCAATTTCACAGGAAATGATGGAATTTCAATGCGAATACGCATTGCAATTATTTAAAGAAGGTAAAATAAAGGGAATAATATTCCATTCATCACCATTAATAGATATGAATATTAAATCAGTTAAATGGGTGAAAAAGTGGATTAAGAAAAACCAGAATGTAATTTGGAACGAAAATAAACATTAAGATTAAATATGAAAATAGCTTTACTTGGAGATATCGCGTTAATAGGGAAATATGATTTGACTAAGAATGCAAAGGCAAAACAAGGTTTAGAGAAAATTTCAAATTTCTTAAAATCATATGATTATGTAATTGGGAATTTAGAAACACCTTTGACTGATAGAACAAGAACGCTCGTACCAAAATCTATGCATTTAAAATCTCCTTTGAAAAATATAGAACTATTAAAATATTTAAATATAAGTGCGGTTTCATTAGCTAATAATCATATTTACGATTATGGAAGAAAAGCAGTAGAAGATACCATAAAAATACTTCGTGATAATAATATAGAATATGTTGGTATTGACGGAAGATCAATAACTTTAGATAAAATAGAAATTAATGGATATTGTTGTTATTCAACAAATGCATTTGGATATAATAATAGAGACAAAAAGGGTGTAAATACTCTTACGTATAATAGAATATTAAATCAAACAGAGAAAGATAAGAATTCAAATAAACTGAGTTTGTTTTCAATTCATTGGGGAGATGAACATACTAATTATCCAAGATTTGATCATTTAAAATTAGCTAGAGAGCTAACCGAAAAAAATAATATTATTATTAATGGACATCATCCTCATGTAATTCAGGGAGTTGAAAAGGTTAATGATTCCGTAATTGCTTATAGTCAAGGAAATTTTTGTTTTGATGATTGCAAAGCAATTTCTGGTACGGGTTTAGAATTAAAACAAGTTGAAGCAAACAGAGAATCTTTTATCCTTGAAGTTGAAATAGAAGGTAATAAAATTATCAATTATAATAATATTGGGATTAAAGAAATTAACAATGAAATTATTTTAGATTCAATTAAAGAAAAATTGAATATGATATCATCTAAACTAAAAAATATTAGTGATATTGTTAGATATCAACAAGAAAGAATAATGCAGATCAAGAATCCAGAATTCAGGGTAAAAAAATTTGGAGAAAAAAATCTTAAATGGTATTTGAAAAGATTAAATTATTTTCCGATTGGAGCATATATCTTTGGAAAAATTAATAAAAAAAGATATAATGAGGTGTTAAGTTCATACCTAAATTAGAATGGAAAAAAAAATATTTTACATTGGGAACTTCTCGTTTCCACATGGTAATGCATCAGGCACTAGAGTTTTTGGTAATGGATGTCTGTTAAGGGATTTGGAATATGATGTTTCTTATATTGGTTTAGATAAAAATTTAAAAAGTAATTCTGATATTTTTGAAACAAAACAAGCATATAAGGATTTTACTTATTACAATTTACCTTATCCAGTTGGAATAAAAGGTTGGTTATCTTATAAACAAAGATTTAAAGAAGTAATATCTGTAATTGAAAAAGAAAAACCATTTGCTGTAATTACATATGGAAGTCCAACTATTTCATTATTTGGAAAATTGCTAAAAAAATGGTGTAGAAATAGTAATGTTTTATGCATAGCAGACTGTGTGGATTGGTTGCCTGCTAAATCTGGTAATATTTTTTTTAGAATAACAAAATATTTAGATACAACTTATCAAAAGAGATTTTTTAACTCAAATACTGATGGTGTTATTACGGTAAGTTCATTTTTATCTAATTATTATAAAAAGAAACAATGTAAAACTGTTATTATTCCTCCATTAGTTGATATTAGTAGATATAAAGTATTATATAGCGAAAACAAAATAAATGAAATATTTACTAAAAGATTAATCTATGTAGGTCAACCTTTTGCATTAGATGGGAGAAAAGTAAAAAAAGGTTCCTATAAAGATAGAATAGATATCATAATAGATGTTTTATATCAGTTAAAAAAAATGAATTTTATTTTTGATATATATGGTTTAACAAGAGATCAATATTTAAAAGTAATTCCTGAGCATAAGTATAAGCTTAATAGCCTAAATGATAAAGTACGTTTTCATGGATTTATAGATAATAATGATGCTATCATTAAAATTGCAGATGTAGATTTTACGGTATTACTTAGAAATATTAATAAAAGTACTACTGCTGGATTTCCTACAAAATTTGTTGAGTCAATTTCATGTGGAACGCCTATTGTTACAACAAAAACTAGTGATTTAGAGAGCTATATTGAAGAGGGCAAGAGTGGTTATTTTGTTGATATTGAGAATATTGATATTTTAACGAATAAGTTTAAAGAGATATTTTTATTAAAAAAAGAACGGATTCTAGAAATGAAAAATTATTGTAGAGATTCAGAATTGTTTTCGTTTAAAAAATATGTACATGGAATGAATTCTTTTATTAATCAATTATAACTGATAAAACTTGAAAAAAAAAATAATAAGAATAACAACAATATCAAATTCCCTTAGAGGACTTTTAAAGGGACAACTAAAATTTATGTCTCAATATTTCGAGGTTACTGCAGTTTCAGGTGGTGGTGATATGTTAGACAGAGTTGGGATTGAAGAAGGGGTAAGAACTGTAAGTATTAAAATGAAACGAAATATCTCTTTGATAAAAGATTTTATTGCTCTAATAAATTTAATTTATCTATTTCTGAAGGAAAAGCCAGAAATTGTGCATACTCATACTCCAAAGGCTGGATTATTAGGGATGGTTGCAGCATGGATTACAAGGATCCCTGTTAGGATGCACACTGTAGCAGGTATGCCATTAATGGAATCCAGCGGTCTAAAAAGAAAGATTCTAAACATGATGGAAATTGTTACTTACAAATGTGCACATATGATTTATCCTAATTCGAAAGGACTCTTGCAGTTTATTGTTGAAAATAATTTTACAAATCCTAAAAAATTAAAATTAATTGGAAATGGAAGTTCTAATGGTATAAATTTAGATTATTATAATCCAGTTGAAATTTCAGAAGATGAAGTGAATAAAATTAGATCTAAATATAAATTAACTAAACAGGATTTTATTTTTATTATTATTGGACGAGTAGTCAAAGATAAAGGTGTTGAAGAGTTAGTATCAGCTTTTAATAGGCTATCATCAGAAAATAATAGCGTGAAGTTGTTTATTTTAGGACGGTTTGAAGAAAAATTAGATCCTATTTCTAGCGAAATAAAAGATATTATAAAAAATAATGATAATATTCTTTATGCTGGTTATCAAACAGATATTCGACCTTTCTTAAAAACAAGTAATGTTTTAATTCATCCTAGTTATAGAGAAGGATTTCCTAATGTTGTTTTACAAGCTAGTGCTTTTAATCTTCCATGTATTGTATCTGATATAAATGGGAATAATGAGATTATACAAGATAATCTTAATGGATTAATTGTTTCGGTTAAAAGCTCCGATGAATTATATAAGCAGATGAGCAAAATATATAATGATCCTAAATTACTTACTAAGTTGAAACAAAAATCAAGAAAATTTATAGAAGATAGATTTGAACAGAATTATGTTT
>JBHOSR010000035.1:0-23139 GCA_042584405.1 Bacteroidota bacterium | reverse complement strand
GAATTCACCACCAGTAACATTTGCCGAATAATTTTCTTCAGCATGCAAAACATTGGTGTTTACAAAACTCAAATAAGAATTATTTTTTAAGGATTGGTCTAAAACAATCATATTATAGTTTGTAAATCCTTGCGTGCGATATAATCTTTTTTCTCCTGTTATGGAATCACGAATTTCAGCATCAGCTGCTCCAGTCATAGCATTAATAAATCCTATACCTAAGCCATTATTAGTTGTTGCATTTATTAATTTCGTTTCAACAGGATTGCTAATAACTTCTTCGTTAACATTTAACTGATCTTCTACTTCATCAGAATTTTTCGGACTACTACCTATACGTCTGGAATAAAAAATCCCTCCCTTATTGAAAAGCTCTGTACCTTCAGTAAAAAATGAGCGTTTCTCGTCATACCTTATTTCGTAAGGAGATAAATTCAATATCTCATCATCGGATTGAACTTGTCCAAAATCCGGAATTAAAATCATATCTAAAGTGAAACTCTTATTTATACCCCATTTTAAATCTAATCCAGCATTAAAATCATTTCCCCATGAATTATCATCGGCATCATTTTCGAGATATCCCGACACATATGGAGTAACGGATAATCGTAAAGGAGGCTCTATATCTTTAATACCGGTAAGTTCTCCCATCTGATTTATTAAACCTTGAATGTTTATATCCACAAAATTCCAGGTACTCCATTCTCGGTATCTTCGAATATTTCTCCATAAATGCAATCCCCATATTTGTTCCTCTTTTTCAGGGAAACGCAAAGCGGAATATGGAATTTTCATTTCAACATTCCATCCATCATCTGTAATTTTTACAGCACTTTCCCAAACGGCATCCCAATTTTCATCATCATCATCTCCTGTTAACTTAGCATCGGATTGCACACCAGATGCCGATACAATAAAGCTTACTGCATTAACACCATCGTTAAAAGTATTAATGATAACACCAAACAAATCGGCATTTGCACCATCAAAAGAATCACGAGTTGATAATTCTTTTAAAATACTATCCGGATTAGTATCATACATTTTTGCAGCAAAATAAATTGCATGATCATCGTACACAACTTTTACTTCGGTGGGTAATGATGGATCTACTCCATTATAAGGTTCATACTGAAAGAAATCTTTTGCTATAGTGGCATTTATCCAACAGTCGTCATCAAACTCTGCATCAATTTTAGGTGATGTTGTAACCTTGTTTGTTTCTAATGTTCTTTTGTCGTTATTAAATGCTTTTGTTGTAGTATTTGACAAAAATATGATAACAATAAATAGCAATATCCCTATTCTCACGATTTGATAATTTTTAAGACCACGAATAAAAGACCTTTTTCTCTTATAAAGGTTTAATACAATTTCTAAAATTCTGAGGTAAAATGAAACTTGATTTTATCAAATTTCTCTTGAGCCATGTGTAATGCATACGAAGAATCGGCCATAAATACTTCTCTACCATGCTTATCTATTGCAAGATTGGCGTATTTTCTTTTTCTGAAATCTTCGATTTGTTCTTTATCCTTTGACTCAATCCAACACGCTTTGTGCATTTGAATAGGTTCATATTTACATTTTGCACCATACTCATGTTCTAAACGAAACTGAATTACATCAAATTGTAATTGACCAACTGTTCCTATTATTTTACGACCATTAAATTTATTGGTAAACAATTGCGCCACTCCTTCGTCCATAAGCTGGTCAATTCCTTTAGCTAATTGTTTATATTTCATAGGATCGGCATTTTCAACATAACGGAACATTTCGGGTGAAAAGCTTGGTAAACCTTTAAAATTTATTATTTCGCCTTCGGTTAAAGTGTCACCTATTTTAAAATTCCCTGTATCATGAATACCAACAATATCGCCTGGGAAAGCTTCATCAATAATAGATTTTTTTTCAGCCATGAATGCGGTTGGTGAAGGAAATTTCATTTTCTTTCCAGCACGAACATGTAAATAATTTGTATTACGCTTAAAACTTCCAGAACAAATTTTCACAAAAGCTATCCTATCGCGATGATTCGGATCCATATTAGCGTGGATCTTAAAAATAAATCCTGAAAATTTATCTTCAAATGGATCAACCTCTCTTTCTTCTGCAACGATATGTCTTGGATGTGGAGCTGTATTTATAAAACAGTCTAACAGCTCTTTAACACCAAAATTATTTAAAGCACTACCAAAAAATACGGGTGCTAAATCAGCAAATAAATAATCTTGAATTTCAAATTCAGGATATACTTCTGTAATTAACTCCAACTCTTCCCTTAAAGTAGATGCGTACTGATCGCCAATATATTTTTCAAGATCAGGACTATTCACATCTTTAAGTTCAATTGACTCTTCTATATTTTGCTTATCTTCTCCACTAAATAAATTGAGTTTTTCTTCGTATATATTATATACCCCTTTAAATGTAGGTCCGTTGCTTATCGGCCAACTTAAAGGTCGAGCATGTATTTTAAGTTCATTTTCAATTTCGTCGAGTAGTTCAAAAGGATCTTTACCGCTTCTATCCAATTTATTGATAAAAACCATAACAGGAGTTTTACGCATTCGACAAACCTCCATTAATTTGCGGGTTTGAGGCTCCACTCCTTTTGCAGAATCAATAACAATAATTACACTATCAACTGCAGTTAAGGTTCTAAATGTATCTTCAGCAAAATCCTGGTGACCAGGAGTATCTAATATATTTATTTTCTTCCCTTTATATTCAAATCCCATTACAGAAGTTGCAACAGAAATACCTCTCTGACGCTCAATTTCCATAAAATCGGAAGCGGCAGTCTTTTTTATTTTATTACTCTTTACTGCGCCAGCAACGTGTATTGCTCCACCAAACAACAGTAATTTTTCTGTTAAAGTTGTTTTGCCTGCATCAGGATGACTAACTATTCCAAAAGTTCTTCTTCGCTGTATTTCTTCTTTAAATCCCATGTATGATTAATAATTTCAAATATTCTTTTATACGAGCTGCAAAAGTATAAAAAGGAAGTAATATATCTTAATAATAATAGGTGATTTAGAACAACATTTATTTTTTTGTAAATTAACGCTAAAATTAATTTTAATGGCACATCATAATATAAGATCATCTTACGATAAACTTACGAAACGTTTAAATCGATTCCCACAAGGAGCAACGCCTTCTGAATTACTTTTTAAAATTCTTAAAATGCTTTTTAATGAGAGGGAAGCAGAACTAGTAGCTGCGCTCCCCATTAAACCTTTTAATGCAAAGAAGGCAAGCAAAATATGGAAAATTGATTTAGTAAAAACTCAAAATATTTTAGATAAGTTGGCAAGCCGAGCAATTCTTATCGATATAGAGCAAAATGGGGAGATGGAATATGTACTTCCACCTCCGATGGCGGGCTTTTTCGAATTTTCAATGATGCGTATTCGAAAAGATATTGATCAAAAAGTTTTAAGTGAGCTTTTTTATGAATACATGAATGTTGAAGAGGATTTTATAAAAAGCTTATTTACACGGGGTGAAACTCAAATTGGAAGAGTATTCGTGAACGAATCGGTGTTATCCAATGAAAATGCAATTCATGTACTTGATTATGAAAAAGCTACTGAAGTAATAAAAACAGCCTCGCATATTGGTATTGGAATGTGCTACTGCCGACATAAAATGGAACATTTAGGAAAAGCTTGTGACGCACCTATGGATATTTGCATGACATTTAATACTGTTGCTAAATCCTTAACCAAACATGGACACGCAAGAACAATTGAAAAAAGCGAATGTCTTGATTTATTGCAACAAGCTTATGATCACAACTTAGTTCAGTTTGGGGAAAATGTTCGTGAAGATGTTAGTTTTATTTGTAATTGCTGCGGCTGCTGTTGCGAAGCATTGTTAGCTGCTAAGCGTTTTGCCATTTTAAATCCAGTACATACAAGCAATTTCCTTCCAGAAATAAAATCGGAAAGTTGCAATGGATGTGGCCTGTGCGAAATAAAGTGCCCTGTTGATGCTATTCATATTAAAACTAATGAAAACCACAAAATTGCTATAGTTGATGAAAATTTGTGTCTTGGATGCGGTGTTTGCGTTCGTGTATGTAATCGAAATAGTATCATTCTTAAATCGAGACCTGAAAGAATATTAACGCCTTTAAACGGAACACATAAAGCTGTTGTAATGGCTATTGAACGCGGTAAGTTCCAAAATTTGATTTTTGATAATCAGGTTTTGTGGAATCATAGAGCAATGGCTGCAGTGCTAGGTGTTATTCTAAAACTACCGCCTATAAAACAAGCCATGGCAAGTAAACAGGTTAAATCAAGGTATCTGGAAAAATTGATAAAAAAGATGGATTTATAAATCTACTTAACTTTTGTACCTGCTGTATATGTATTTAATATTTTAATTTGTGAAATTTCATCTTCTGGTACTTCCATAATATCTTTTTCTAAAACAAGAAAATCAGCAAACTTTCCGGGTTCAATACTACCCTTTTCGTTTTCTTCGAAAGCAGCTTTTGCTGCCCAAATAGTCATTGATTTTAATGTTTCTTCTCGAGTCAATGCATTTTCAATTTGAAATCCATCATTAGGATAACCTTCTATATCTTTTCTTGAAACAGATGCATAAAAAGTCAAGCATGGATCAATTTTTTCAACCGGGAAATCTGTTCCATTTGGAATCCATCCATTTTGTTCCAGTAATACCTTATATATATATGCATTTTTTATTCGCTTCTCTCCCAACCTTTCATCGGCCCAGTACATATCCGATGTACAGTGTGTCGATTGAATAGATGGAATGATATTATATTTACCAAATTTCTCTACATCATCGTGATGAATAACTTGTGCATGCTCTATTCTCCATCGTTTATCGTTTGGTCCTTTCAAGTATTCAGAATAAATATCGAGCATTAGACGATTTGCATTATCGCCAATAGCATGTGTATTTACCTGGTAATTGTATTCCATTGCCAGTTCACACATTTCATGGTAAATATCAATAGCTTCAATAATTAATCCTCTGTTTCCAGGCTCATCAGAATATGGTTCGATCAAACTTGCACCTCTTGAGCCTAGTGCTCCATCGGCATATAATTTAATTGATCTGATATTTAAAAGATCGGTTTTATAAATTCCTTTCTTAACAAAATGATTTATATTTTCTTCGTCGGGTTCGAGCATAGCATAAACTCTCATTTTTAGTTCACCCACTTTTTGTAATGAATCTATAAGTACAACTTCTTTTTTATACAATCCAGCATCGCAAACTGAGGTAAGTCCTACTTCAAAACAATTTTGTTCTCCTTGTATTAAAGCTTTTATTGTAGTTTCTCTATCAGGATCAGGAATAAAATCCTTTACGAGTTCCATAGCATTATCAATTAAAACACCTGTAGGTTCGCCGTTCTTTAAAATAACTTTCCCTCCTTCTATTTGCGTTGTAGCATCTATTCCAGCAATTTCAAGCGCTTTGGAGTTTGCTATTGCGGCATGTCCATCAACTCTTTTTAAATAAACTGGCTTTTCAGGAAATAGCTCATCTAATTTATCTTTAGTAGGAAACTCTTTTATTTCCCAATCGTTTTGATCCCAACTTCGACCAAGCACCCATTTAGAATTATATAATTCGTCATGTTTTTTAATTATTTCTAATATTTCATCAAATGATTTTGTACCCCGCAAATCTGCTTGTAAAAGGGTCATGCAATATCCATAGAAATGACTATGAGCATCAATAAATCCAGGGTAAATATATTTACCTTTAAAATCGAGTAATTCCTTTGAATGATAATCTGATAATATCTTTTCATTATCACCAACCGCAATAAACTTTCCTTCTTTTATTGCAAAACTTTCAGCTATTGCAAAACTAGAATCAACAGTATAAATTTTTGCGTTAGTAATTATTAAATCAACCTCTTCCTTTTGTGTACAAGCTAAAAATGCTGTTATAAACAGTATTAGTATGAAAGTGTTTCTCATATTAATTAGTTTTAAATTTTGAGTTTACAATATACAAATCTCAAATAATATTACATACGAATTCAATAAAAAGCTACAAGATTTTAAAACAAAAAAAGAAGAATTTAAATCAATACATTTTATAATAGATTATTTTATTTATCCCCTTGAGGGGATTACAGGGGTGAATTATCCCTATTAGATAATTTGTTGACTTCTTGCTCAATAATAGTCTGAACCATAGTCAGGTTATTTAGAACCGCCCCATCTTCAAAACGCAAAACAATAAATCCTGCTTGTTCTAACTTTCTTTGCCGAATTAAATCTTTTTCTTTAGCTCCCTCAATTAAATGACTAGCACCATCTGTTTCAATAATTAACATTAATTCGGGACACATAAAATCTACAATATAATTCATAACAGGTCGTTGACGTAAAAACTTACACCCTTGCATTCTGTTTTTCAAAGCAAATTTCCACAAGCAGGCTTCTGCTTTTGTACCTTTCCTTCGTAATTTCCGAGCACGGTCTCTAAGATCAGAATTGTATAAATAATTGTTCTTTTCAGATGCTTTCTGCACTGCTAGTTTTTTCTGAAATTTACTAAATAAATAGAAAATCTTTAGTAATTCACCCTCTGCCCTTCAGGCATCTCCCTTAAGGGAGACTATTTCTAATTTTATTTGATCTTAAAATGAGTTTTAAAAATATAAAAACAAATTCATTGATACTAAGAGCTGGAAACAACTCTCTTTTTATACGACCATCGCATAATAAATACAGCAATTAGTAGTGAAAATACTGCAATTCCAAAAGTTAAAGAAAATCCGAATAATTCGTAAAATGCAATTCCTATTATAGGAGCTGCTATTCCTCTTAATCCAGTTGCAAATAAATGAATCGATTGATAGTCACCAGCTTCTTCATTTCTTCCAAAATATGATGATCCAATGTTCCAGGATAATAACATAGTTGAAAAAAAGAATCCATAAAAAATAGTAGAAATTACAAGTGTTAAATATATCTGCAGATTCCAGATTTCAATATGATAAGGTATAAACTCGGTAAGACCAACAAATAAAATATAACCAGCCATCGAAATAAAAGGTATTACCGTAAATTTACGTGGATCGACTTTACCAATAAGTTTACCAAATACAGGTAAAAGAATGATTGCAATTATATTATATGCGTTTTGATAAAATGCTACACTCGAATAGTTTAATGACAATGCTTTATCAAAGAATATGTTAATTACCGATCTGGTACTCATAAAACTAAAACCATAAAACATATACGCAAGCTGAAAATCGAAATATGCTTTGTTTGTTTTTAAAGTATTTACCATCTTTTTAAATGAACCCACAACAGCATCTAATATTCCTTCTGTAAATTCCGGAGCTATTTTAGGAACATATTCAATCCACGAAATAAAAACTATACTCATAAATCCGAGTATTCCGAGTACAGGAAAAAACCAGGTAAAAGAAAACTCATCTGCATCAAGCAACAAACCCAGAATTAGAAAGGTAATCATCATTACAATTTGACGAATGGATGATGAAACACCGTACAACTTTCCAAAATTGTCTTTAGAATAAACATTCTTTAAAAATAAGTTGATGGTTGGTAAAACAATTGGGTATGATAAGTAATAGGTAAAAAATACAAATAAAAAAACATAATGGTATATTGAATTAATAGAGTATAATTCAGGATTTTTTGGAAAAAATAGCAGAATAAGTAAAGGAAGATGAGTTAAAAATCCTACTCTTCGAAGTAATTTCTTTTTCCTTTTTGCTCTACGAATCATTTCATTAAAAAGAACCGAAAGCAAAAGTACTATAACGCTCGACTGAAATAAAAAACTTAATTGGTAACTTGATCCACTTAAGCTCTTTATAAACACATACTCATTAAGCCATAATGCAGCACGAATCATCCCATCAATAACCGAAAAAGTTATATGAAGGTAAAAAGTTCTTTTTTCTTTTATATCAAGTTTTTGAAGTAGATTTAATTGCATTTGAGTAATATGACGTTTAATAGACTAGCAAATATAATTTAAGTTTAAATAGCTATTTTAACCTCTTTCACTTTATTTAAGATATGTTTTTTATTCTTCTTCCTACGTTTCAATTAAAAATGCCTTTAGTCTTTAGCTATTAGCTTTTAATATTTCTAATAACCAATAGCTAAAAGCCAAGTTCTGTTATTACTTAATTAAATAATACATCAAGAACCTAAACTGCATTTAAATAAACAGGTTTTTCTATTAATTGTTAACTTATTTTAATAATTAAGAAATTGAAAAAACATTACCTTTGGGTTTCAAATGCACAATATTATGGATAAAGCAAAAAAACAAGGACGTTATCAAAGAATATATAAACAATTAGAAGAATTACTGCCAAAAACCAATGATCCTTTTGCACGCATGTCATCAATTGTAGCTGTATTACATCATAAAATGGAACATTTTTTCTGGACTGGATATTACTTTTTGAAGGATGGAAAATTAATTATTGGACAGTATCAAGGCCCAGTTGCTTGCCAGGAACTAAAAAAGGATACCGGTGTTTGTTGGGCAGGAATTAATCAGCAAAAAGCAATTGTAGTTCCCGATGTTGAAAAATTCCCTGGACATATAGCATGCGACTCTCGTTCTAAATCAGAAATTGTTATTCCTTTAAAAGATAAAGAAGGAAATATTATCGGAGTTTTAGACGTTGATAGTACCAAATACAATCAGTTTGATGAAACAGATGAATTAGAATTAACTAAAATTCTAAATCTTATATACACTGCATAAATTGAATTCATGAAAAGAAATTTCATAGTACTTATCTTAGTTTTATTCTCCTTTAATATAAGCGCACAACTAAATGTTAATTATTATTTTAATAGAGGTCGTGCCCATTTGTTTGCTGATAAGTTTAACGAAGCTATTGAATCATTTAATATTGTAATAAAAGTTAAACCAGAACTCGCCGAACCATATTTTATGCGCGGAATAGCAAAGTATAATTTAATGGATTATATGGGCGCAGAACAAGATTACACAAAAGCAATTGAATATAAACCAAATCATACCGATGCTTATAGGTATAGAGGATATACCCGAATAAATCTTAAAAAATATTATTTAGCAATTAATGATTTTAGTGATGCCATAAAATTGAATGCTATTGATCCTGATTTCTACGTTGCACGTGGTTTTTGTAAAATAAAAATTAATCAGTACCAACAGGCGGTTAATGATTTTAACAAATCGCTTGAAATAACAAAAAGAAATAAACGAGCCTATTTCTACAGAGGATTAGCCAGTAACTTTTTGGAAGATACATTAGGCGCTTTAGATGATTATGAAAGAGCACTTAAAATTGATCCCTATTATATTGATGTATATATGAACATGGGAATACTTTATTCTGAATGGCACAAATACGATACAGCATTAATAAATTTTAATAAAGTGATAGAGTTAGATCCTTTAAATGCAGGAGCTTATATTAATAGATCTTTATCAAATTACTTTCTCGACAAACCAGAGTTAACTATTTTAGATTTAGATAGTGCGATACAAATTGAACCAGACAACTCTATGGCATTTTTTAATAGAGCACTTGTTAAAAATGAACTAGGTAAAAAAACCGAAGCTATAAAAGATCTCGATAAAGTTATACAACTCAATCCCCAAAATATTCTATCGTACTTTAATAGAGGATCTATAAAACTTGAAGCAAACGATTTGCAAGGAGCCTTCATTGATTTTACAAACGCAATTGAAATTTATCCCGATTTTGCAAAAGCTTATATTAACAGATCAATTGTTAGGCATAAACTAAATGATGCAAGTGGCGCTATTGCAGATAGAGAAATGGCTAATCAAATTATTGAAAATGTAAAACAAAATGAGAATTCGTATGTAAGTTTTACGGATACTTCAGAAAATTTCAAAAGTTTAATTACACTTAAATCAAGTAGTAGATTTTATAATAATCCACTATTTAATGAGCGTATTGTTCCTGAAAATAATTTCAAATTGGTATTTGGTAAAACTAACAGTCAATATTTTGATCGATTAGCGGTTCTTTTTGAAGGTGTTGAGACACTAAAAGGTGACTATTCGCAATTAGGAATAATCATTGAGAATGAATTAGAAGAGGTTTATGAAACGGAATTTATTAATAACGAAATAGAGCGATTAAATATTGAGTACAATACAACAAATGACAAAGCTAAAAATCTTATGCAGAGTAGTATTTATAAAAGTTTAGTTCGAAATTACAATGGAGCGATTTCTGATCTCGACTTAGCAATAAAAGCAGATCCCTCTAATTTTATGGCATACTTCTGTAGAGCCAACATTCGGTCGGAAATGATTGATTATATGAAACTGCTGGAACAAGAGAACGAAGTAATTTTGATTAATCCAATGGGAAATACCTATAATAATAGTTACATAAAATCATACGAAAGTATTCAAGATTATGAATTAGTTATTCAGGATTATATGAAATCGCTAGAATTAGCTCCAGAGTTTTTATTCTCTGGTTATAATCTGGCAAACACGTATATAAAAACCAGAGAATATCGAAAAGCAATAGCAATTTTTAATGCTGTAATTAAACTTGAACCGATATTTTCTGAAGCTTATTATAACCGTGGATTAACATACATCTATTTAAAAGAATCAGAAAATGGATGCATGGATATGAGTGTTGCTGGGGAACTTGGTTTACAAAATGCTTATACTGTAATTGCCCGGTTCTGTGAAAATTAAAAAAACCGTACAAAAAGTAAATTAAATATTTTTGTTGTTCTATTTTTCTTTGTGAAACTTTGTGTCTCCTTAGTGGCACTTAGTGAAACAACTTTTAGCTATGCCACAGAGTTACACTAAGAATACACGGAGTTACACAAAGACATTTTGGAAAGTATTTCAATAATCAAATTGTATGATATTAATGCAGATATTTTGATTTAACTTCATTAATAAAATCAGAACTTATCCAGTAAATATTTGATGAACCACTTTGTGGTTTCATATTTTTCTCAATAATATCCGATATCGTCATGCCGGGATATACCTTTGTTAATTGCTCATTATTTACAATAGCACTAAAGAAAATATACTTACCATCTGGCGATATTGATATTGAGGCTGCTCTACCACCTTCATATCCTAAATAATCAGTTAAATCATATAAATCGCTCCAATTATTATTCCCCAAATTAAATGCGGCGTAATATCTTGCTGGTTTTCGTGTCCCTTTTATCGATCCACAAGCAAGTATAAAATCTTCATCTCGCGAAACAGTTGCATTATATAATAAAAGATTACTATCGTTTTTAAAAGTAAGTTTTTGAGGTTCTAGAAACTCCTCGTTTTTATATTCCGAACAATAAATAGCAACATCTGTAAATTCAATGCTATGATTAAAATAAATTTTACCATCATTTGTTAGCGATGGATAAAACTCATTATTTACGGTGTTAACCGGAGCACCAATGTCATACGGTTCGCTCCAACCCTGTTCTGTTCTATCAACAACAAATATATTTTGATTTTGCCATCCTAGTTTTGCTTCCTGTCCTTCGCTTGGCCGTGTTGTTAGAAAGTATATTTTATTTCCATCAGCAGATATATGTGGTTCAAAATCGAAGAAATCTGCTCCTGAAAAAGAAGCTATTTCTGGTTCCTGCCATTTTTCATGTTCAAACTTCGAAACCATTATTACGGCTGAACGTCCTGCCATGATCGAAAAATAGATTTCTTTCCCATCGGGCGACATGCTGAAATCTCGGGTGAATAGTCCTGTATTAATTAATTCCGGTGCAAAGAGTAACGCACTATCTTTAGGTTCAATATCTCCTGGGTAATCTATTTTAACTTGTGCAGCAGCAATTACTGGTATAACAAAAAGTAATATTATGATAATCTTTTTCATAAGTGTAGTTTTAAAATTTTGCTTGTTTTTTTAATTCATTAATAAAATCTGTTCCAATCCAGTAAATATCTGAATTCCCATTTTGAGGTGTATTATTTAATTCCTCGAATTTTTCGGCAGTTAATGGCGTTGCCAGGTCAATATTGTCAGGTGACTTTGCCGACATATAAAATAAAAACTTACCATCTGGCGAAAGTGCAGCCGACCATTCTTGTCCGTTTGCACTATTTACTTTATCTCCCATATTTAATGGTTCGCTCCAGTTATCGTTTTCATCACGAAAAACGATATAATAATCTGTTGCGCCATAAGTATCGGGCATTCCAAAAGCCGGAACAATTATATAATCTTCATTAGGCGAAATAAAAGCATTGAATCTGGCTCTAGCCATATTAACATTCTCTGGAAGCTTTTCTGGTTCTTGATATACACCATCAACCAGTTTTGATCTGTAAATTGATTCCCTGTTGGTTAAAGAATCTTCACTTGTAAAATATAATGTGCCACTTTTAGTAAGCGAAGGAAAATACTGATCACTTTGGGTATTAATGGGTGCACCTATACTATAAGGTTCTCCCCAAGCATCATCAATTCTATCCGCAATCCAAATATTCATGATTCCCGGTTCAATCCCTTCAATGGGTTTATTACTTGCAAAATAAAGTTTCTTTCCGTCTGGTGATATGTGAGGTTCGATAAAAATGTAGTTTGGATCAGTAGCAAATTCCACAATTTGAGGTTTGGTCCATATTCCGTTTACCAGTTTAACATAGAAAAGTGTCGAGAATTTAAAATTACCAATGTTCTTGCAAAAATATATTTCAGAACCATCAGGGTAAATTGCTATATCGCGATCGGCCATTCCTGTAGATACAATTCCGGGAGCAAACAATAAAGCCGAATCTTTCGGTTGAACTTGCCCTAAATACTCTCCTACTAATTCGGTAAAAGGAGATTCTTGTGTTGATTGATTAGTACATGCGGCAAAAAGAATAATTGCCAAAAAGAAAAGATTTTTCATATTGTAAAGGTTTTATTTATTTAATGATGACAATAAACAGAATTACCCTAAATTAAACAAAACAAATCAACCAACTATATAATATATTATACTAACAAGCTAATAAAATAAAAAACCATGTTATTATTAAAATAAATAAGAATAAAATTTAAAAACATTATTTTGTCATTCCCGCGCAAGCGGGAATCTATTTTTAGGTATTTACTAATTTGTGCTTTTCTTAGATTCCGGCTCTTCGGCCGGAATGACATTCTGAAAAGTCCTTTGTTTGTTACGAGCCCCAGCTAGCCACAACTGGCGCAAGCCTGCCTAGACAGCAGACAGGCTTTTTGCTTGTGCCTTTTTTGTCATTTAGGGTAATTGATTTTTCAATTGTCCGGGAATCTATTAAAGAGGATTTGGATTCCGGCTCTTCGGCTGGAATGACACTAAAAAAATAGTCCCAAAATGGTGCAAGTGTCCTCAGTTCGACTGAGACTGTAAAATACAAATAAAAATACATAACAGTTAGGCAGCGGTAGTGACTGCCGTCTGTCTATAAATAATTAAAACAATATAAAAGCTTAGGTTACAACCTAAGCTTTACTTTTTTAAAATTTATATCAATTGATTAATCAAGACCTAACAGGTTTTAAAAACCTGTTAGGTCTATTCATCAGCTAGCCCAACTGGCGCAAGCCTGCCTTGGCAACAGACAGGCTTATTGCTAGGGCCTTTTTTGTCATTCCGGGCAATTGATTTTTTAATTGTCCCGGAATCTATTAAGGAGGATTAAGATTCCGGCTCTTCGGCCGGAATGACATAAAATAATCCCGCTCGCGTGCGTATGCTACGCATGCAACAAAAAAGTACAGATATGTCACTCGTTTAGAAACGAGCGCCAGTTTTAAGCAATAGCAAAGCATATAAAGCATAACAATTTTGTTGTGCTTTTTTGTTTTAATTAAAAAAAGTTAATTTTATAATATGTCAGAAAAGTACAAGATATATGACAATGACAAAGCCTATTTCGTAACTTTAACAACGGTAGGATGGATAGATGTATTTACTAGACCAAATCATAAATTAAAAATTGTAGAATCATTAAAATATTGTCAGCAGAACAAAGGTTTAGTAATATTTGGTTGGTGTTTAATGCCAAGTCATTTACATATGATTGTACAAGCAGATGGTGATTTCACTTTATCTGAAATTTTAAGAGACTTTAAGAAATTTACCGCAAAGAAAATTATTAATCAAATAGAAGATGAGCCGGAAAGCAGAAGAGAATGGATGTTAGAGTATTTTCAAAGAATTGCAAAACCTTTAAAACGAATAAAGAAATATAAATTTTGGCAAGATGGAAATCAAGCTAAAATTATATTTAGTAAAGAATTTTTTTATGAAAAACTAGAATACATCCATAATAATCCAGTTCAAGATTTAATTATTGAAAAACCAGAAGATTATTTATTTAGTTCAGCAAGAAATTATGCAGGATTAGATGCCTTGATTGAAGTTATTGAAGAATCAAGTAAATTAATAACATATTAATATTGTCACGCGTCGCAGACGCACACCAGCTGCGTATGTTTCCCTAGTTCGGCGTAGCGTCTTTCGCTACGTCGTTTTTTTATTATGGCATCTTGCCAAATAATTTATTAATTTTAATGTATAAATAAATTATGCCAACAGGATATCAAATAAAAGATCAAGAAGGATTATATTATTTAACATTGCAAGTTGTGCAATGGGTAGATATTTTTACGAGAAAAATATAGAGAGATTTAATTATTGAGAATCTAAGGTTTTGTATTGAAAATAAAGGTTTAGAAATTTATGCTTATGTAATAATGAGTAATCATCTTCTCCGCTAAATTTTTACAGATAAATTTGTATATATCTAAAATAATATAATAAAAAGTTACCTAATAAGGTAACTTTTTATTATATTTGCAGTATATGAGAATAGTAAAGGAAAGTACTTTAAAAGAACTTTGTAAACTAAGCAAGTATAAACAAGCTGAAGAATCCATAAAAGCTTGGATTTATGAAATTCGATACTCTGACTGGAGCAATGCTCAGGAACTAAAAGCGAAATATAGAAATGCAAGTATAATAACAGCTAAACGAGTTGTTTTTAACATAAAAGGAAACGATTATCGATTAATAGTAAATATCGAGTATAAACTAAAGATAGTCTTTGTAGTGTGGTTCGGCACACATGTGGAATATGATAAAATTGATGTAAAAACAGTAAGCTATGAAAACTAAAATATTAAAAACAGAACAAGAATATAACGAAGCTATAGAAAGAATTTATGAATTAATCCATAGCTCCGAGAATGCTATTGAACCTGATACAGCAGAAGGAGAAGAATTAGAGCTTTTATCTTTGTTAGTTGAATTATATGAAAAAGAGCATTATCCGATAGAAGCTCCTAATCCTATTGAAGCAATCAAATTTAGAATGGAGCAAATGAATTTAAAACAAACAGATGTAGCTCCTTTATTTGGTGGAAAAACAAGAGTATCAGAAGTTTTACACGGAAGACGTCCGTTAAGCTTAAAAATGATAACCTTACTTCACAGATATTTAGGAATCCCTTTAGAATCATTAGTTGCAGGAAATGAAAAAATAACGTTAGAACCTGAAAAGAGAAAGAAACTTTTAAAAGTTACATCAATTAGTGATTACTTAAAAAAGAATGATGAAGTAGCTTTAGCTTAACAATCGAATATTATGAAGAATAAAGCTAATATAACTCTCCACATGGCGCAAGTGTCCTCACTTGTGCTTTTTATTTTTCTACTTTGTAGTTAGTAATTAATGTTAAATAAATTCAAAAACGTTTACATTACCGGATAGTAATGTAAAGAAAAATTGGAAATCTTTACAAAAGGCTACATATACACCGCTCTCGCGGACATGCTGTCCGTGCAATAGCAAAATATACTAAATATAAACTGGCTATAAAGCTAGGTTTTGTTTTTTATAGTTCTTTAGATTCCTGCAAGCTCGTCAAGACCTAACAGGTTTTAAAAACCTGTTAGGTCTGTTCCCCGCTCACGCCGATATGCCTGTCTGCCGATTTATCTACAGCAGGTATGACAGGTAGATTATCCGTGCATTAACAGCAGTTAATTACAAAATAGAATATATATGCTAAACATGTAAGTTTATTTTTTTGATTCTGAAAACGACATTAGCACAAATTGTTAGTATTTTTGTGCAATCACAAGTTTTAAAGAACAATTTTTGACAGATATTGCGTTGTTTGCACAATTTTTAACTATATTTGTGCAAACAGAATGAAAAAAATGACATTCGATAGAAACAAACCATTTAATCAGCTTCCAAAATTACCTCCTGCGGAAAGTAAAATATACACAACAGATATTCTACTCGCATTAGCTGATGCAAATAGGTCTTTAGGTAAGCTAGATGGCATATCTCAAAAACTTCCAAATCCATTAATGTTAGTAAATACAATTGCATTGCAAGAAGCTAAGTCTAGTTCCGAGATAGAAAATATATTTACTACGGATGATGAATTGTATAAAGCAATTTCTACAACCGACACAGTAATCTCTCCTGCTTCAAAGGAAGTATTAAGATATAGAGAATCAATTTGGATGGGTGTTGAAAATATTACGAACAAGCACAATATTGAACTTGAATCAATAATACATATTTATCAAAAAATAAAACAAACAACTGCAGGTATAAGACCAGCACATTCAAATGTAAGAATTGTAAAGGGAGGGAAAAGTGTTAGCAGTGGAGAAGTTGTTTATACACCTCCAAAAGGGGAAAAGATACTTAAAAATTTATTAGATAATTGTTTGGAATTTATTAATAACGATAATCTTTATGAGATAGATCCGCTTTTAAAAATGGCAATTAGTCACTATCAGTTTGAGGCTATACATCCTTTTTCAGACGGTAATGGTAGAACTGGAAGAATCTTGAATACATTGATTTTAATGATAAAAGGTTTGCTTACTTATCCTATATTGTGTTTAAGTAAGTACATTATCAATAATAAGGATAGTTATTATCATTATTTAAATGGAGTTTCAACAAGAAACGATTGGCAGGGATGGTTAATTTTTATGTTAACCGCAGTAAAGGAAACAGCAGATTATACCATACTAAAGATTGAAGAAATTATGCAGCAATTTAATGATACGCGCAAGCATATTGAAAAGCATTTTCCTAAATTTGAATATTCAGTTGTTGAAGCAATTTTTACTCAACCCTATATTAAGGCAATTCATATTGTTGGCGAAAAAATAAAAAGCAGAAATACCGCAAGAAAGTATTTAGATCAATTATGCGATATTAATGTTCTTGAACTTAAACAGGTAGGAAATGAAAATATATATATAAACAATGATCTAGTTCGAATTTTGGAAAGGTAGATTGTCCGTGCAAAAGCAAAACATATTAAATAAAACCTGGCTACAAAGCTAGGTTTTGTTTTTTGTAGGTCTTTAGATCCCGCTCGCGCGGACATGCTGTTCGTGCAATAACAAAATATAGAGTCCATGCAAATTGCTTGGGCTTTTTTTAATAGTATTTAGCACTGACGTGGACAGACTTAAACATTTATTTGTCATTCCGGGCAATTGATTTTTCAATTGTCCCGGAATCTATTAAGGAGGATTAAGATTCCGGCTCTTCGGCCGGAATGACATAAAATAATCCCGCTCGCGCGCGTATGCTACGCGTGCAACAAAAAAGTACAGATATGTCACTCGTTTGGAAACGAGCACCAGTAAAGTTAATTTTCTATCCAATTTACAATTTTTTCATCCAATGGATTTGTTTTAGAATAGGCCACATCAACTAAATTTCCATTTTCATCGATCATATATTTTTGGAAATTCCATTTTACTTTCGAGTCCATTTTGCCGTTCATTTCTTTTTTTGTTAACCATTGGTATAAGGGATGAATATCATTTCCTTTTACAGAAATTTTTTCCATCATAGGAAAAGTTATATTAAACTCAGAAGAACAAAACTGTTTAATTTCAGAATTAGAACCTGGCTCCTGGTTCATAAAGTTGTTGGCCGGAAAACCGATAATAACAAAATCTTTATTGCTATATTTTTCATAAAGTTTTTGTAAATCTTCATATTGTGGTGTAAACCCACACTTTGATGCTGTATTTACAAGCAATACTTTTTTTCCTTTTAAGGATGCGAGATTAAAATCTTCGCCATCGATATTTTTTACGGTAAAATCGTAAAATGATTTTGTTTGTGCTACCATTGCGATTGAAGCTATCATGAGTACTATAATTGTGAATGTTTTTTTCATAATTCTTTTGTGTTATTAATTAATTTAAACTTTAAACACAAAACCAGTAAATAAGTTCAAGCTAATCTAACATTTTAGAAAAATAGATTCCGGTTTCTCGATAAGTATCGGAACCGGAATGACTAAAATAATATGATTAAATGAGTTTGTACAACCAGGTGGTAGAAGTAATATGAAATGCTATCGGTACTAATCCTTATTATCGAAGAAAAAATATGATAAGGACAAATTCCATAACTGATTATGCGAATTATCGTATATGGTTTCTGTTGTGCCCTTAAATAAATCGGTAAGAGTTATTTGATACCTTACTCCTATTTGAAACTCTCCTATACCAGTATTGAACGAAAGACCTAGTTCACCCAAAGCACTATAATCAAATTTATTTTCAACCTCTTTTTCGTAATATTCTCGTCGGTATAATTCATCATTAACTTCTAAACTCTCACTTTCTGACACCAGATATGCAAAAGAAGTTCCCAGGTTAACATAATATTTTAGCTTAGGTCTTTTTCCTAAAACAATTTGAGTAATTAAAGGAAGCTCAATATAATTCAGTGTTCTACTATACGAATTATTAATAGTATCTAAATCTTCTGTCCAACCTTTTTGAATGTAGTTTAACTCTAACTGTATTGCAAATAACTTCTCGTTTTGGTATTTATATACTAATCCTCCGGTATATCCAAAAGTTAATCCTTGCTTAAGACTTGGCGCAAAACTAACTGATGAATAATTTAATCCTTGTTTTACACCGAAAGAATATACCGGTATAAATTCATCAGATTGGCTATAAGAATTCAGTGTTATAAATACTATAAATATGAGTGTAGATAACTTTTTCAAGATTTTATCGTTTATTTTTTGAACAGCAAATATAATGAATAGTCATTTGATTTTAAACCGAGCATACGATTATATTTAAACATATTGTTCTGTAAAAGGATTTGACATAATGAAAATTGTTAATTAACTTACATACAAATATGTTATACGATCAACCTTCTATATATCCGTTTGGCCTTCGCTTCGACGAACCAATTACTACCATAACCGATCTAATGGTGTCTTTTGTTTGTTTTTATGCCTTTTACAAGCTCAATAAAATTGGTATTAAAAATAAAGTCCACTTATATTTAAAATATTATTTCTTAAGTATGGGAATAGCAACAGCTATTGGCGGAATAATTGGTCACGGTTTTTTATATTTATTTAATACTACATGGGAATCGCCAGAAGGTTTTATTCGGGTTTTAGGAAATATTTTTGGAGAAGAATTGCTTAAAGATGTAGCAAATCCCTGGAAATTGCCTGGCTGGCTTACAAGTATGTTTTCCATTGCATTGGTTGAGCGAGCCTCCATTGAATATGCACGACCTTTGATTAATAAAAAAGTTGGGACTTTCTTTGCCTGGCTTAATGTAATTGAGTTGCTAACTTTTGTTACTATAACATTTGCATCACTCAATTTTTTCTTTGTTGAAGTTCACTCCGCTTACGGATTATTAATCGTTGTTACTAGTTTTAATTTATCGGTATTTTTAAAAACTAAAAAAAGAGGTAGTAAACTATTCCTAATTGCTGTTGGATTTTCTGCTCTGGGCGCATTATTCTTTATGAATAAATGGGGATTTTCGCCCTGGTTTAATCACTTCGATATTAGTCATATTTTTATGACTTTCAGTGCTCTATATTTCTATATTGGATCGAAAGAGATTTTAAACGATCCAATACTAAAGAAATAAAATTCGAGTAAGTTAACTGAATTACAACGTTCCTTTAAATTCAAACCCAAGTTTTGACTGAAAATCGGTAAGTTTCGAGAATATCTTCTTTAAAATTGATCTTTCGATCTCGCTAATTTTTTTTGGATTAATATAATTATCAGGTGCTTGTCCCTTTTGCATTATGCCAAGCTGATGTTTAATTCTTAATGTCATTAAATAATTATATGCATCGGCAATTCCAATTTGGTCATTATCTGTAAAAATTCCAGTTTCAACCAATGAATGGAGACGTTCAATCGAGTTAACAACACGAACATTGTGTTTTAGTGCATATACTCTTAGAAATCCGGTAAGTATTGTAATTACTTGTTTAATATCAAAACTTGATTTATGTTCATCGCCCGACTCAACAATAAAATTTCCGAAAAAACTAATAGGAGGTTTAAGAGACAACACTGTTTGAGCTGAATGATATAAAAATACAGCCCTATTATTTTTTATTTCTGTAATATGCTGTGAGAGATTATCTGCAAGCATTTCGTCGCCTTCAAGAAATCTCATATCATAAAAAATGCTTGTATCGATAAGTGATTGTGGTGTTGATGAGCTAATCCATTGATTAAAATATTTCTTCCAAACCGCTAATGGCTGACACCATTTAGGATTTCGCACCATGACCTCACCTTTACAATATTCGTATCCTATAAAATCTAAATTATAATTAATACATTTTCCTAAGTTCAAAAAATAATTTTGTATCTCCGAGAATCTTTCTTCGGGAACATCCTCAAATATAAAAGCATTGTCTTGATCTGTTGCCATAGTTTGCTCTTTTCTACCCACACTTCCCAGAGTAATAAAAGAATATTTAACAGGTGCAACTCCAACTTCATCAGTACAAAGCTGAATTACTTTTTTGGCAATTTCATCAGAAATATTGCTAATAAGCTGGGTCACTTTTTGCACTTTCATGCCGCTTTCCATTAAGGCTTTTACTAAGGGAGCCAACTGATTATAACAAGACTTTAGCTCTTCTTTTGTTGTGGCTGCTCTAATCCGATGAACAAGCATTGTTTGAGAATGGTGTTGAGCATTGGCAAGATCTTCGAGACTGAGAACACCTGTAACATCGCCCTTTGGGTTAAGCATACAGATATATTTAACCTCTTTAGCTCTCATTTTCAGGATAGCTTCAAATAACATTTGCTTCTCAGAAATAGTAACTAAAGGCGATATCATAACCTTATGTATTGATTCACTTAAATCAATATCTTCAGAAACAACTCTCTCTCTTAAATCTGAATCAGAAAATATTCCAACAGCTGCACCCTCTTTTGTTTCCACTAGAATTACTTCAGATTTAGTACGAGCCATAATCTGAACAACTTTTTGAATTGAATCATCTATAAAACATCTTGCCACTGGCATTTCAAGAGTTTTAACAGCCTGATTTAGAAACATATTTGCTAATTGTAAATCTTCGACAAGTTGCTCGTTTTCTTTTTCTTTTTTTAATTGTTGGCTTATATCCTGGATTATTCCGTCACAAAAACGTTGTCCATTATCCTTATTTTCGGATAAAAACAAAGAAACTTTTGCTATAACAACTGAATTTTCTTTAGTCTTCAATCTTACCAATTGATCGATTACTTCGCCATTATTAAATAAGTTCTTTATGATCTCTTTTTTGTTCTCTTTATCAGAAAACACATCTAGAACATTAAGTTTAGAAATCTCATCACGCGTATAACCCAATAATTTTAAGGCAGCATTATTTATCTCGACAAAGTATCCTTTTCTTCCTAAGATCGATCTAAAAACGCCAATGTTAACTTGATCGGTCATTAGCTTAAATCGTTCAACTTGTTGATCCAACTCCTTTTTAGCTTGCTCAGTCTTACTTACATCTTTTATGGTAAGCAGACAGCCTTGCTTATTTTCAAATGAAATTGATGAAGCAGTAAGTTGAACACCTATAAATTCGCCATTCTTTTTCTTAAGATCAGTTTCGAGGTTTACAACTTTTTGCTCCTTAACTGATGTACTTTGTTCGAAAAATACATCTAAAACAAAATTATTATTATCTGCAAACAGTGAGCTATATGCCAAGTATTTTAGCTCCTCTTCAGAATAATCTAATAGCTTACAGCTTAGCGCATTTACGTATGAAATTTTATGATCTAAAATCATGATAACGCCTTCGGTGGATGCCTCTACAAGGGTTTTATATTTTTCTCTCGAATGCTTTAGGTTAGTTAGAGCTTCTTGCTTCTTATTTTCAAGTTTTAAATTTTGTAAAACAATGTAAGCAAGAATAATGCTTATAATAACAATAATTAATAAGGAGATATAAACTAGTCGTTTCTTTAAAAAATTTATTTCCAAATACATATCTTCAAGATATATACCAGTACCTATTACCCAATCCCAGGGAGAAAATCCTTTTACAAAAGATAATTTAGGGACAATATGTGTTGAATCGTCTTTCCACTGCCACATATAGTCTACATAACCTTCACCAGAATTTTTTACCACATTTACACATTCAACAAATAGCTTTTTTCCATGCGGATCTGTATATTCAGAAAGATTTTGACCATTGAGATCAGATCTGTATGGATGTATAATCATTACGGGTTGCATATCCGTTATCCAAAAGTAATCTTTAAAATTTTCCCCATAACGAAGATTTCCGATAGCATCAATTGCCATTTCCTTTGCTTTTTCATGGCTCAACAATCCTTCATTCTCTTCATGATGGTAATTCTCAAGTATGCTCCATGCTGAATTGGTAAGTTCTCGAATCATTTCCTTCTTTCGATTCATGAGTGAAAGTTCATAGTACGGAACAATAACAAAGAAAAATACCATGATAAAAATAGTAAGAGAAACAAATGCTGGAAATATAATATTTAACGGAAGTTTTCTATTTGATTTTTGGTTTGTCATGTTTAGAAAATTATTTATAAACCAATTACATTTAGGTTCATGGTAATAGTATCATATATCATATAACCATTCTTGTATTTTCCTTTAGCTATGTTAGGACAAAGAATGATTTGTGGCTCGTTTTTTAATGAATATACTCCAAATTTATTAACCTTTGCACGCAACAAATCGTTTACCATATCTTTGGAAACAAATTGGTTTTCCAGAGTATTGGTA
>JBHOSR010000034.1:0-23514 GCA_042584405.1 Bacteroidota bacterium | reverse complement strand
ATCATATGATTTGTTTTAACTTACTTAAATAATTGACTGACATGCAATGTGTTATATTGCATTGATTTGTAATCTCGGGCTGCTCTATCTGCTTAATAGCAAGTTATATCCATTTATAAACTTTTAAAATGCTTTTTATGAAAAGATTTTTACTTAGTGTTTTGGCCCTTTGTATAATGCCAATCATAGTTTTTGCACAATCACCAAATAAATTTAATTATCAAGCAGTAATACACGATAATGCAGGTGAATTACTAAACAATCAAAATGTTAGTCTTCGAGTGAGTATAATAGAAGGAAGCCCCTCTGGTTCTGTACTATTTGCGGAGGAACATTCTGAAACTACAAACGATTTCGCTATTGTAAATGTAGTAATTGGTGAAGGTACTTTAATATCAGGAGATTTATCAACGATTAATTGGGTTTCGGATGATAAGTTTTTAAAAATTGAAATTGACGAAAATGGAGGAAGCACTTATACCGAAATGGGTAATGTCCAGTTACTTTCGGTTCCTTATTCCTTATATTCCACTATAGCTGATTCTGCATATGTAGCAAGTTTTGCTTATGTGGCAGAAAATGCTAATAATGCAAATACTGCAGATGCATTGGGTTCAAATGGTATTTATTCTCCTGAAAGTGATACACTTTTTGTAGTAAAAGATAATGATGGTAATGTTGTATTTGCAGTATTCCCTGATGGAGCACAAGTTTATGTAAATGAAAATGCAAAAGGTAAAGTTGGAGGTTTCGCGATTAGTGGCAGAAGCCCTTCAAAAGCCATTGAAACAGATATTTTTAGAGTAACAGCCGATAGTACCAGAATTTATGTAAATGATACAACTACCGTGAAAGGGAAAGTTGGAGGTTTTGCTATTAGCGGTCGTTCTCCAAATAAGGGTATTATCAATGATTATGTGGTTGTTACTGCGGATAGCACACGAGTTTATTATAACGATACCACAAATGCAAAAGGTAAAGTTGGAGGATTTGCAATAAGTGGAAGGAGTCCATCAAAAGGACAGACTTCAAGTTTAATGAACTTAACAAGAAGTAATTATTTTATCGGGCATGAGGCTGGTAAATCAAATACAGATGGTTTATATAACTCATTTATAGGATATAAAGCGGGTTTTTCTAATACCATTGGGAATAGAAATACCTTTATGGGATACTATGCTGGATACACAAATACAGATGGTTTTAGCAACATTTTTATTGGTGATTCTACAGGATATTATAACGAAACAGGATATTATAATGTCTTTTTAGGCAATGAAACCGGGAAATCCAATACAACTGGAAGCTCAAATGTTTTTATTGGTTCAACAACAGGTTATTATAATGAATCAGGAATTCAAAATGTATTTGTAGGTAACTGGTGTGGTTTTTATAATACAACAGGTTATAATAACGTATTTATTGGAAGTAGATCTGGTTGGAATAATACTGTAGGATTTAGGAATATTTTTATAGGGAATGAAAGCGGATTTAGTAATACAGAAGGTTTGTATAATGTTTTTATTGGTGATAATTCAGGTAGATTTAATACTACTGGAAATGGTAACGTTGGTGTTGGTTCAACTTCTGGATATTTAAATTCTACTGGGTTTTATAATGTTTTTGTGGGTAATTGGTGTGGAAGAAATAATACGGAAGGATCTGAAAATGTATTTATTGGAAACCAGTCAGGTTGGAATAATATTTCCGGAAATAAGAATATTTTCTTAGGATCATTTTCAGGTTATAAAAATGAGTTTGGTACTGATAATATATTCTTTGGAGATAGTGCAGGTTATACTAACACAACTGCTGATAATAATGTATTCATAGGGAATAAGTCAGGATTTGCTAATGTATCAGGTACTCGAAATGTATTTTTAGGATATCAAAGTGGATTTACAAATGAATCTGGAAATAATAATGTGTTTGTAGGAAATAATGCTGGGTATTCAAATACAAGTGGTTATAAAAATGTTTTTATTGGAGATTCAACAGGATATTCAAATAATGATGGAAGATATAATATTTTTATTGGAGACCAAGTAGGTTACTCAAACACTTCAGGTAGTTCTAATGTAATTATTGGACCAACAGCAGGTAAAAATAACACAACCGGAAGTAAAAATTTGATTGCAGGAAGCTGGAGCGGTTTTTATAATTCTACTGGATCAAACAATGTATTTCTGGGATATCGTTCGGGATGGAATAATACTATTGGAGGTAATAATATTTTTATCGGAACAAATTGTGGTTTTATAAATACAACCGGTTCTGATAATATTTTTATGGGTACTGGCGCTGGATATAATAGCGATACCTGTTATGCAAATATTTTTATTGGAAATGGAAGTGGTCAAAGTAATGCAGCAGGACTTGCTAACGTGTTTCTTGGTAACAGAACAGGTACTGAAAATATTTTAGGTAGCAATAATACAATATTAGGGCATGAAAGTGGGCATTATAGCACTGAGGGAAGTTATAATGTATTCTTAGGAGCATATAGTGGCTACTATAACTATATAGGATCTAACAATGTATATGTTGGAATGAACGCAGGAAAGAATTCATCAGGATCTCACAATATTTTTATAGGTGATGCGGCAGGTATCTCAGAAGATGAATCTAATAAATTGTATATAGAAAACTCATCAGCAGATTCTTCTGGTGCACTAATTTGGGGAGATTTTGAACAAAACAAGTTAAGGATAAACGGAATGTTAGGAGTTAATACTGAGCCGGTAGGTAATTCAATTGAAGCCTATTACGGAGGAGGTTCAGGTGGTATTATGATAAAAGGAACCGGTAATGCTTATAGTTATTCAAAATTAGTGTTAATGTCCGATGAAGATATTGATAAACGGTGGGACATATATCATGATATATCAAATAATTTTGAGATTGTTTACAATAATGGTACAACTTGGTATAATGGAATGCTAGAAATTGATACTACAGGAACATTAATAACAGGAGGTTCAGTGATACCATTAAATGATAATACTGATAGTATAGGAACAGCATCTAATCGCTGGAATGTTATTTATGCCACCGATGGCAATATACAAACTTCTGATAAAAGACTAAAAGACAATATAAGTGATATTAATTATGGTTTACAAGATATATTAAAACTGCGACCTATAAGCTTTAACTGGAAAAATAAAAACGCAAGTGATAAAAAACTTGGATTAGTTGCGCAAGAAGTCCAACCTATTATTAACGAAGTTGTTGATGTTGGTAATGATAAAAATCAAACACTAGGTATTAATTACTCTTCTCTGGTTCCTGTTTTAATTAAAGGAATGCAAGAACAACAAGAAATTATTAATAACCAACAAGAATTCATTACTTCTCAACAAAAACAAATTGATGAGTTAAAAGCTGCATTTGCAGATTTAAATCTAAAAGTTCAAGAACTAAAAGAATAAATAAATAAAAATCCAACTATTATGACAAAGAAATTCTTTTTATTATCGGCTTTGCTTGTGATATGCATACAAGCATTCAATCAAGTTCCTGTTAAATTTAATTATCAAGGAGTAATCCACGATAATGCAGGCGAATTGCTAAACAATCAGGATGTTAGTCTTAGAGTCAGTATTTTAGAAGGAAGTCCTTCTGGTACTATACTGTTTTCGGAAGAACATTCTGAAACTACAAACGATTTCGCTATTGTTAATGTTGTAATTGGCGAAGGTACTCTAGTCTCAGGAGATTTGTCAAGTATAATCTGGGAATCTGGTGATAAATACTTAAAAATTGAAATTGACGAAAATGGAGGAAGTACATTTACCAGTATGGGAGCAGTCCAATTGTTATCTGTTCCGTATGCATTACATGCTAATTCTGCAAATTCAGCAATAAATCTTGGTGATGAAAATGTATACACTCCGGCAACAGATACTCTATTCGTTGTTAAAGATCATGACGGTAATGTTGTATTTGCGGTATTTCCAGATGGAGCGCATGTGTATGTGAATGAAACAGCTAAAGGCAAAGTGGGCGGATTTGCTGTTAGTGGAAGAAGTCCATCAAAAGATATTGAAACTGATATTATGAGAGTCACAGCTGATAGTACCAGGATCTTTGTAAACGACACATCATTAACAAAAGGTAAAGTAGGAGGTTTTGCAGTTAGTGGTCGATCACCTTCAAAGGGAACAACTAGTTCTTTAATGGATTTAACTAAAGATAATTACTTTATTGGACACGAAGCAGGTGCTAATATTACCGATGGAGTTTTTAATACATTTATTGGATATAATTCAGGTTTTTCAAATACCGTGGGTTATCGAAATATTTTCATGGGATATTATTCAGGTTATTCAAATTTCGATGGATTCAATAATATATTTATTGGTGATTCTGTCGGGTACAGTAATGAATCTGGTAGATATAATGTTTTTATTGGAAATAATTCAGGTCGTAAAAATTCAACAGGTTATCAAAATTTAATTGTGGGTGATTGGGCAGGTTATGAAAATACTATCGGTAACCGAAATATTTTTCTTGGAGTTGCTTCAGGTCTCTCTAATACTGAAGGCCAGTTTAATATTTTTATGGGAAACTGGGCTGGTGGATATAATAAATTAGGAAATAACAATATTTACTTAGGTGCTTATGCCGGTCAACATACGGTTGAAGGTCAGGATAATATCTTTATGGGATCGTTTGCTGGTCGTGATGCTGATTCTTTGAATTCAACCATTTCAATCGGTAAAGAATCAGGATACAATTCTCGCGGTAATAATAACATATTCTTAGGAAATAGTGCTGGTCATGAAAATCGAAGTGGTGAGTTGAATGTAATGATCGGAAATAATGCCGGTTTTTCTAATATTAATGGAAAAAGAAATATAATGATCGGTGATTCAACTGGTTTTCAGAATAGTTCCGGAAAAAATAACATCTTTTTAGGAGAAAAATCAGGGTTTAACTCTAATGCAAATAATAATATTTTTATGGGTGTTCGTTCTGGTTTTGATAATTCTTCTGGAGAATATAATGTATTTATTGGTAATAATTCAGGATTTAGCAATATAGATGGAAATAGAAATATATTTATGGGAGATTCTGCCGGATTTGCTAATACTTCTGGAAAATGGAACGTATTTATTGGAAGTAAAACAGGGAAAGCAAATACCACAGGTGAGTCAAATGTTTATATTGGTGATGGTACAGGCGAAAACAATACCACTGGAGAAAGAAATGTATTTATTGGTGACTATGCTGGTAATGCAAGTACGATAGGGAGTAATAATATTCTTATGGGAGTTGCAACAGGAAGATTTAACGAAGGAAATTATAATATTTTAATGGGAAACTGGGCAGGTTATTTAAATACCACTGGTAGTGAAAATATTTTTATAGGCTCGTATAGCGGGGCATACAACAAAACTGGTTATGATAATATATATCTTGGTAATTTGGCTGGTAACAGAAGTGATTCTGCATATTTAAATGTATTTATTGGAAATGAAGCTGGTTATAATAATACTGGAGGTTATGAAAATGTTTTTATTGGAAAAACTTCAGGGCATGGAAATACGATAGGAAATGGTAATACAATGATTGGTGGTGTATCAGGATACAATAATACTGAAGGAAATCATAATACTTTTCTGGGGATTTATAGTGGTAATGAAAATACAACCGGCGATGCAAATGTATTTATTGGAGATGGAGCTGGGGCTACTAACCAAACAGGATCTTCAAATGTATATATAGGATCTAGCGCAGGAAATGATGCAAAAGGAAGTAACAATGTATTTATAGGATTAAACGCCGGCTGGAGCGAGCAGGGCTCAAATAAATTTTACATTGAAAATACCGGGAATGATAGTACTGGAGCTCTTATTTATGGTGATTTTGATAAAGATATTCTTCGTTTTAATGCGGATGTAACAATTGCTGGAAATTTGAATTTTTCAGGTTCTGATAATAATAATTTTTTTCTTGGGGATTCCACCGGTTATTTTAATACATCAGGAGAGCAGAATACTTTTCTTGGAACAGAAGCAGGAAATTATAATACGGAAGGATCTAGAAATGTATTTATGGGAACTTGGGCTGGTAAGGCTAATACTATTGGTGAAAGAAATACTTTTATTGGAAGAGCTTCAGGACCAAGAAATACTTACGGTACTAGCAATGTTTTTCTTGGCGAGAATTCAGGATTTTATAATACTATAGGGAGCTTTAATGTATTTCTTGGAAATTGGGCTGGATTTAATAATATAGTTGGCGACTCAAGTGTTTTTATTGGTTATAATGCAGGGTATAACGAAACTAGTTCAAATAGATTATATATAGAAAATTCTG
The DNA here is from genome assembly GCA_042584405.1 of Bacteroidota bacterium. Classification (GTDB taxonomy): domain Bacteria; phylum Bacteroidota; class Bacteroidia; order Bacteroidales; family UBA12077; genus UBA12077. The sequence continues at coordinate 17,190 of JBHOSR010000034.1, read as the reverse complement.
GAGTTGATTCCACTGCTGCACTTATATGGGGTAACTTCCATGATGATATATTAGGTTTTAATGCTACAGTCGGTATAGGTACTATTACTCCTTCAGAGAGATTAGAAGTTGTTGATGGAAATATAAGAGTAACCAACGGAAGTTTTATAGATGATGGAACAGCTCTTTCAGTGCCTGATTATGTGTTTGAGTCGAATTATCAATTAGAAAGCATAGAAAAACATGCTGAATTAATGTGGACTAAAAAACATTTACCTGCAGTAAAAAGTGCCGACGAAATTAAAAATTCGAATGGATACAATATTTCTGAACGTAGAGAACAAATGCTTGAAGAACTTGAAAAAGCTCATATATATATAGAACAACTTAATAACCAAATAAAAGAGCTTAAAGAAACAAATGATCTTTTAATTAAAAGGCTTGAAATAGTTGAGCAAACACTTAAAGAATAGTATAAAACCTTATCGAAAACGATTAATAAATTTAATTAACAGATTGTAATTAAAACAAATAATTAAAATAATTAATTTATGGTTAGAAAACTTTTACTTCTTAACCTTGCGATTATATTGAGTATATCGATGTTTGCGCAAGTACCTGATGCATTTAAATACCAGGCAGTAGTTCGAAACTCATCAGGAGAAATTCTTCCCAATCAGAGTATAAGCATTAGAGTAAGCATCTTAGATGGAAGTGCTTCAGGAATTAATGTATATTCTGAATCTCACTCCGAAACTACAAATGTTGTTGGAATAGTATCCATAAATATTGGAGAAGGAACACTTGTATCAGGCGATTTCAGTACTATTGATTGGACCAATGGAGAAAAATACTTGAATGTAGAGATCGATGAAAATGGTGGTAGCTCCTATACTGATTTAGGAACAGTTCAGCTTTTAGCGGTTCCGTATGCACTGCATGCAAACTCAGCCGAAAAATTGGGAGACGAAAATATCTATACACCTACAACGGATACGCTGTTTGTGGTTAAAGATTACGATGGGAATGTCGTATTTGCAGTATTTCCTGATGGAGCTCAGGTTTATGTAAACGAAACTGCCAAAGGAAAAGTTGGTGGTTTTGCTATTAGCGGAAGAAGTCCTTCAAAGGCAATTGAAACAGATATTATGCGAGTTACAGCTGACAGTACCCGAATTTATGTAAATGATACTACTTTAACTAAAGGTAAAGTTGGTGGATTTGCAATTAGTGGTAGAAGTCCATCAAAAGGTGAGAGTTCCTATATGAGCATTACCAAAGACAACTACTTTATTGGACATGAAAGTGGTACAAATCTTACATCTGGGCAATATAATTCTACTTTAGGTTATCAGACAGCATATTTAGTCTCAGAAGGAAATAGTAATGCATTTATAGGATATCAAACAGGTTATAACAATACAACTGGTTCAGGTAATTTATTTTTAGGATATCAAACCGGGTATAGCAACGTGTTTGGTGATTTTAATTCATTTTTGGGTTACTTGGCCGGATATTCAAATACAACAGGTGTTTATAATACTTTTCTAGGCAGTTTTTCCGGATATAGCAATACTGTAGGTAACAATAATACTTTTGTTGGTGATTCTACAGGGTTTTATAATAGCGATGGATTTGAAAATACTTTTATTGGAACAGGCTGTGGAAATAAAAATACCATAGGTAATGGTAATGTCTTTATTGGAAATCATGCCGGATATTTTAATACTGAAGGATTTAAAAATGTTTTTATCGGAAATAATGCTGGTGTAAATAGTGAAACAGGTCGTCATAACGTTTTTATTGGTACAGCAAGTGGAGCAAGTAGTACTGATACATGGGGTAATGTAAATATTGGCTTTTTGAGTGGATTAAATACTACAACGGGAAGTTCAAATACATTCGTTGGGGCACGGACTGGTTATTCTAATACAACTGGATTTTCAAATACATTCGTTGGAATTGATGCAGGCTATTCATTGGATACAAGCTGTTGTAATACAATGATAGGTGATCATGCTGGTTATATGGTTGTATCAGGCTATCAAAATGTTTTTTTGGGTGCTTTTGCAGGTTATCATAATTCGGAAACAGATGTTGAAAGTTACTCCAATGTAATGATTGGTAACGATGCAGGTTACAATAGTGTTGGTGGAAATTCAAATGTATTTATTGGATACAGAACAGGATATGAAAACACGTTATCTTTTAATAATGTATTTATAGGTTTTGAAAGTGGCTATTCAAATCAAACAGGTAGTAATAATATTTTCTTAGGATCTGCTGCAGGACGTTCTAACGTTGATGGACAAAATAATATTTTTATGGGCTTAGAAGCTGGCTTAAGCCATACAACTGGAAATGAAAATATATTTATTGGAAATTCAAGTGGTAAGAATAGTGAATCGGGATGGGGAAACACATGTCTAGGTTTTAAAACTGGTGAAGAAATTACAACTGGATTTGCAAATACATTCGTAGGGTCATTTGCCGGAAATAGTAATGTTACAGGCTTTTCAAATACATTTGTTGGAATAGCTGCAGGAAGATCAGTTGATTCAAGTTGTTGCAATACCTTTATGGGCGATAATGCTGGTCGCTACGCTATTTCTAGTCATAAAAATGTATTCTTAGGAGCATTTTCAGGCTATAACGAAAGCCTGAGTGATACAATGAGTGAGTCAAATGTATTTATTGGAAATGCTGCAGGTTATAAGAGCATAGGCGGTAACGATAATGTTTTTATCGGTTACCAGTCAGGCTATTCGAATATTACATCATATAGTAATGTGTTTTTGGGTTTTGAAAGTGGATATAGTAATACTACAGGAGGTGATAACGTGTTTATTGGTGTAAATAGTGGTCATAGCAACACAACAGGGAGAGAGAATGTATTTTTAGGCTGGCTGGCTGGTGAATCCAATACAACATCTTTAGGTAATGTATTTATTGGAGCAGTTGCTGGTAATAATAATACGACAGGATATAGTAATACATTTATGGGATTACATGCAGGTGAGAAGAATACAGAATCTTTTGAAAATACAATTATTGGAGCTTGGACTGCGGATAATGATTCTTTAGGTAGTAGAAATACATTGTATGGATCACAGGTTTGTAGAAGTTTAAGTGGTTATGGCAACACTGTATTTGGGTTTAATGCTGGAAGTTCATTAACAACTGGGAGTAAAAATATTTTCATAGGATTCAAGGCAGGTTCTTTTGAAACTGAAAGTTCTAATAGATTATTTGTTGACAATGAACCAAGCGATTCGTCTTCTTCCTTTATTTATGGTGACTTAGATAATCATATATTACGTTTTAATACACAAATTGGGATTAATACTCATCCTAATCCTTATGATGAAGTTACCATTGAGAAATCAAATTCTTCGGCAGATATAAGACTTAGAGGAGAAGGAACATTTTTTAATTATGCATCTATAATATTTGAGGACTATAGTACAAATAATTTATGGCAAATTGTTCATTCAAATAATGATGAACTTAAATTTGAATATTCTGATGGTATAGATTATAAACCAATGTTTGTGTTTACACATGATAGCACCTTAACAATTAATGGTGACATTCTACCTAAGTATCATAATACATATGCTTTAGGAGAAACTACTATGGCATGGTCCGAAATTTTTGCTCAATCTGGTGTTGTTAGTACTTCTGATTTAAGGTTGAAAACTAATATTCTTAATCTGGGATATGGACTGTCTGAAATAATGTTGCTTCGTCCAATAACTTATAACTGGAGAGGGAAAGAAAATGAAAAGCAAAAAATAGGACTCATTGCGCAAGAAGTTGATGAGGTAGTTAATGAAGTCGTTCATCATGGAGATGATGAAAATGAAACTTTAGGAATAAACTATGCAGAAATAGTGCCTCTTTTAATTAAAGGAATTCAGGAACAGCAAGAAATGATTTCAGAGCAACAAAGCACAATATCAAAACAACAAAGTCAATTAGAAGATTTAAAAACTGAAAATATTGAATTTAAAAATAGATTAACCAAAATAGAAGAATTATTAAAGAAAGAATAAACGTATCTCATATAAAAATTTTAAACCATGGTTAGAAAAACATTTCTTTTTTGCCTTGTGTTTGCATTGAGTATTTCAATGTTTGCACAAGTTCCCGATGCATTTAAATATCAAGCAGTTGTGCGAAATTCATCTGGAGAGATTCTTCCAAATCAAGACATTAGTTTAAGAACTAGTATTTTAGATGGTAGTGCAACAGGTACTAATGTTTTTGCCGAGACGCATGCAATTACTACAAACGATCTTGGTATGATTTCTATAAGCATTGGAATAGGAACGTTGGTGTCAGGCGATTTTGGAACAATCAACTGGAGTACAGGCGATAAATACTTAAAGGTTGAAATTGATGAAAATGGAGGATCTTCATTCACCGATCTTGGAGCTGTTGAATTATTATCGGTTCCTTATGCTTTTTATGCTGTTTCTTCGAAAAACTTGGGCGACGAAAATATATATTCTCCAGCAACAGATACTTTATTTGTTGTAAAAGATCATGATGGAAATGTTGTATTTGCTGTTTTTCCTGATGGTGCCCAGCTTATTGTTAATGAACAATCAAAAGGTAAGGTTGGTGGATTTGCCATTAGTGGCCGTTCCCCTGGTAAGGCAGTTGATGAAGATTATTTAATTGTAACGCCTGATAGTACAAGAATTTATGTCAACGATACTTCGCAAACAAAGGGCAAAGTTGGTGGATTTGCTATAAGTGGTCGGTCTCCATCAAAAGGAACTTTAAGTTCTTTAATGGACTTAACACAAGAGAATTATTTTATTGGCCACGAAGCAGGTATTAATACAACGACTGGTCAGTATAATTCATTCTTTGGTTATGAAGCTGGTTATGAGAATACCGAGGGTGAAGAAAACATCTTCATTGGTTTTGAAAGTGGGTATTCAAATATCGATGGTTTCGAAAATGTATTTATTGGTAATGGAGCAGGACACTTTAATGGTTCAGGATATGATAACATATATATTGGGAATTGGGCTGGATTTAATAATGATACTGCTTCGTATAATGTTTTTATAGGAAATAGTGCTGGATACAATAATACCCTCGGAAGTTCAAATGTATTTATTGGTGATGCTGCAGGTGAAACCAATACCATTGGAGAAGCAAATATTTTTTTGGGAGATTGGGCTGGAGCATTCAATACAGAAGGTAATGAAAATGTATTTCTTGGTAATGAAGCTGGTTGGAGCAATACCTTAGGAAACTATAATGTTTTTTTGGGGAGTGAAACAGGACACTCAAATTTAACAGGTGAGGAGAACGTTTTTTTGGGAACAGCTGCCGGATATGGAAATACTACAGGAGATTACAACATTTTTATTGGAAGTGAAACAGGTTATTCAAATACAATTGGCGAGGGAAATGTTTTTATTGGTGATGATGCTGGATACGAAAATACAGTAGGTAACAATAATGTATTTATCGGTGATGTTACAGGAAATAGCAATACCATTGGTGAATATAACGTATTTATTGGAAGTGAAGCAGGATTAAATAATGAAGATGGTAATTGGAACTGTTTTTTAGGTTCAGGAACCGGTTATAATAATATTACTGGTTTTGGAAATATTTTTATGGGAGACGAAGCTGGATATTCTAATGAAAATGGAAACGATAATGTCTATTTAGGTTCTGAATCAGGTTATTCGAATATTGAAGGAAGTGAAAATGTCTTTATAGGAACCGGTGCAGGTTATTATGAAACCAGTTCAAGTAAACTGTATATCGAAAATTCAGATACCGATAGTACTGATGCGCTCATCTATGGTAACTTTGAAGATGATTTTTTAAGAATTAATTATTTACTAGGAGTAGGGAGGAATCCTGAATCGAATGAGCTCGAGGTGGAAGGTGAGGCTTCTAAAACAATTGCAGGAGGATTTATTGCAAATTCCGATCGAAGAATAAAAACCGATATTCAGGAAATTACAAATGCTCGTGAACTTCTATTAAAACTGCATCCTGTAAGATTTAAGTATACAAATAGTTGGAGACAACTCCATCCTACCATAAAAGATCAATATTATTACAATTTTATAGCACAAGAATATCAAAAAGTATTTCCTGAATCTGTTAAAGGAAGCAATGTTTTTATCGATGGCGATACAGAAGAACTTTTACAACTCGATTCTTACAATGCTCAAATTGTTACTATTAAAGCCGTTCAGGAACTTATAGATGAAAACGCAGAGTTGCGAAAAGAAAATGAAGAAATTAAAAACCGTTTAACTGAAATAGAGGATTTATTGAAGAAAGAATAGAATAATTAACATATAAACTTAAATGCCATGGTAAAAAAATTACTACTTTTTTGCCTTGTGTTTGTATTGAGCATGTCAGTATTTGCACAAGTTCCCGATGCATTTAAATACCAAGCTGTTGTTCGAAATGCATCTGGAGAGATTCTCCCCAATCAAGACGTTAGTTTACGAATTAGCATTTTAGATGGAAGTGCGATGGGTACTAATGTTTTTACCGAAACTCACTTAGAAACTACATCCGATCTAGGTTTAATTGCAATTAACATTGGAAAGGGTACTTTGGTCTCAGGTGATTTTAGTACAATAAACTGGAGTACAGGAGATAAATACCTGAAAGTTGAGGTTGATGAGAACGGAGGTTCTTCATATACCGATCTTGGAGCAGTTGAGTTACTATCTATTCCATACGCTTTTTATGCCAACGAAGTGTTAAATAAAGATGATGCAGATGCTGATCCAACGAATGAGTATCAAATTTTATCTGTTTCTAACGATACTATTTATTTGACCAATGGAGGTTTTGTAAAATTGCCAGCAGATAACATTAATGATGCTGATGCAGATCCATCAAATGAAATTCAAGATCTAGATTTAACAAGTAATGTACTAACTATTACAAATCATGCTTCACCAACAGAGATTGACCTTGCACCTTTTCAAGGAACGAATACCGATGAACAAACTTTAAGTTTAGCAGGTACAGATTTGAGCATTTCCGGAGGAAATACCGTCGATCTGGCTCCAATTCAGGATGGTGTCGATGATGCTGATAACGATCCTTCCAATGAATATCAGATTTTATCTATTTCTAACGATACGATTTATCTCGAAAATGGAGGTTATGCTAAATTACCAGTAGATAATATTGACGATGCAGATGCTGATCCAGGCAATGAATACCAAAATTTATTATTAGTTGGTGATACTTTGAAAATAGAAAGTGGGAATCATGTTGTGTTTTCATATGATACAAGCCAATGGATAAATAATGGAAACAAGCTATACTATAATACTGGAAATGTTGGTGTAGGTTCAACCGATCCGGTTAGTAAACTGGAAGTAAGATCTGCAGCAATTTCTGGAGCATTATTCCAGGTAATCAATGCCAATAACGATACTGTTTTTGCGGTTTATCCCGATGGAGTAAAAGTTTTTGTCGATCCCGATGCAAAAGGTAAAGTTGGTGGATTTGCTATCAGTGGTAAGTCACCCAATAAAGCCGGAGAAATTGATTATATGCGAGTAACTGGTGACAGTACTCGGATTTATGTAAATGAACCAAGCGAAACTAAAGGAAAAGTCGGTGGATTTGCTATTAGTGGACGAAGCCCAAACAAAGGTATTGTGCATGATTATTTAGTTGTAACTAACGATAGTACTCGAATTTATGTGAACGATACAGCAACTTTAAAAGGTAAAGTTGGCGGTTTTGCCATTAGCGGCCGATCACCCAATAAAGGCACATTAAACGATTACCTGAAAGTAACTCGAGATAGCACACGTATTTATATAAATGAAGATGCAGGTAAGGGTAAAGTCGGAGGATTTGCTATTAGCGGGCGTAGTCCAAATAAAGGAATAGAAACCGATTATTTCAATGTTTCAGGAAGTGTTGCTGCAGAAGTTATAAACAACGAAGCACGTGTAATATGGTATCCTAAAAAAGCTGCTTTATTGGCAGGAGAAGTGCATGTAGGATCTTCTGACAGTGTTGGAACAAATTCAACCGCTTTAGGTTATAGAACAACTGCATTAGGAGATCAGTCACAAGCATTTGGTAAAGAAGCAAAGGCTTTAGGTAATTTTACAACAGCTATAGGCAGATTTACAGTTGCTACTGGTGAGAGCTCTTACGCATTTGGAGATGGAGCAAAATCCATTGGACAGGAATCATATGCATTCGGATCAGGATCAGAAGCTAGTGGTTTACGCAGTTATGCTTTTGGTTCAGTTGGTATTGATTCAGCAGGAGTTGCAACAGATAATACTAAAGCTATTGGAGATTATTCATTTGCTTTCGGATTAGGTTCATATACATTTGGACAGGGTGCTGTTGCTATGGGAACTCAAGATACCGCTTCTGGGGAATACTCGTTTGCAATAGGATACAATAATAAAGCGAGTGATAAATACGCAGCAGCAATAGGCCTTTCAACAATTGCCAGTGGTTATAAATCAATGGCTATCGGATCCAATAATTTATCAAGTGGTGATCGGGCATATTCAATTGGTAATGAGAATACTGCATCCGGAAATGCTTCACTAACAATTGGATATAAAAATACTGCAAGTTTTTATGGAACTACAGCACTAGGTTACGAAGCTCAAGCAATAAACTATTGGGCAGTTTCAATTGGTTATCAAACAATAGCAGATGGGCAGAGTTCTCTTTCTATTGGATTTGAAACTGTTGCTTCTGGATACAATTCTACATCGATTGGATATGGAGCTTATTCGGAGGGTAATTCATCTGTCTCAATCGGCTGTTATACTGAAGCTTATGGGAATACTGCTGTTGCGCTCGGTTCTTTCACAAGTGCTGATGGAGATTATTCAACGAGTTTTGGAAACTTCACAACTGCTGGTGGAGAGAGTTCCACAGCTTTTGGAAATTGGACTTCTGCCTCTGCTATATATTCAGTTGCAATGGGTGATGGAACCACTGCCAGTGGTCAGGCATCCACTGCTATAGGACAGGATACTGATGCAACTGGTAGGGCTTCAACTTCTATGGGACGCTTATCTACAGCAGGAGGAGATTATTCAACAGCGATAGGTTACCAAGCAAATGCAGGTGGGAATTATTCTACTGCAATTGGATACAGGGCATCAACAAGTACTTATACAGGTTCCTTTATATACGGTGATCAATCGACTACTAGTACTGTAACATCTACAGCTAATAATCAGTTTATGGTTCGTGCTTCAGGAGGTGCAATTTTTTATAGTAATTCTACTTTAACAGCAGGAGTTTCATTATCATCAGGTGGAGGAGCATGGGCCAGTGTTTCAGATAAAAATAAAAAGGAAAACTATAAAGATATAAATGGTGAAGAAGTATTAGATAAACTTTCGAAAATTAATATACAAAGCTGGAACTATAAAAGTCAGGATCCTTCTATTAGGCATATAGGAATTACTGCACAAGATTTTTATTCAAATTTTGGATATGGTGAAAATGATGTAACACTAACCTGGATTGATGTTGCGGGTATAAATTCAATTGCAATACAAGAGTTAGTTAAAGAAAATAAAGAATTAAAGAAACGATTAAACGAAATAGAAGAACTATTGAAGAAAGAATAGAATATAACACATATAAAACTTAAATACCATGGTAAGAAAATCACTACTTTTTTGCCTTGTGCTTGTATTGAGCATATCAATGTTTGCACAAGTTCCCGATGCATTTAAATACCAAGCTGTAATTCGAAATTCATCAGAAGAGATTCTTCCCAACCAAAACATTAGTTTACGAATAAGCATTTTAGATGGAAGTGCAACGGGCACAAATGTTTTTACCGAAACACACTCAGAAACCACATCCGAGTTAGGTTTAATTGCGATCAATATAGGAAAGGGATCATTAGTATCTGGTGATTTTAGTACAATTAACTGGAGTACTGGTGATAAATTTCTAAAAGTTGAGCTTGATGAAAACGGAGGCTCTTCATATACCGATCTTGGAGCAGTTGAATTACTAACTGTTCCTTATGCTTTTTACGCAAATGAAGTATTGAATAAGGACGATGCAGATGCTGATCCATTAAACGAAGTACAGAACATATCATTAATCGGAACCGATTTGTCAATAACAAGCGGAAGCACAGTTGATTTAAGCATTCTACAAGATGGAGTTACTGATGCAGATTCAGATCCAACCAATGAATATCAAATTTTATCCATTTCAAACGATACGATCTATCTTACAAATGGAGGTTTTGTAAAATTGCCAACAGATAACATTAATGATGCTGATTCAGATCCTGGCAATGAATATCAAAGTTTATTATTAGATGGAGATACCTTGGAACTTAGTAATGGAAATAAAATTGTTTTACCGTATGACAGCAGTCAGTGGGTAAAAAGTGGTAATATGATTTATTATAATACCGGAAATGTGGGTATTGGTTCATCAAGTCCAGTAAGTAACCTAGAAGTAAAAGCAACTTCCAAAGCAACTGGTGCACTATTCCAGGTTATCAATGCTAATAACGATACGGTATTTGCAGTATTTCCCGATGGAGTAAAAATATATGTCGATCCCGATGCAAAAGGAAAGGTTGGTGGATTTGCCATCAGTGGTAAGTCACCCAACAAAGCCGGAGAAATTGACTATATGCGAGTAACTGGTGACAGTACAAGAATTTATGTAAATGAACCCAGTGAAACAAAAGGTAAAGTAGGAGGATTTGCGATAAGTGGCCGTAGTCCAAACAAAGGAGTTGTACATGATTACTTGGTTGTAACTAATGATAGCACTCGAATTTATGTAAATGATACTGCAACATTAAAAGGAAAAGTAGGCGGTTTTGCGATAAGTGGTAGATCACCTAATAAAGGAACATTAAATGATTATTTGAAAGTAACTCGTGATAGCACACGCGTTTATATAAACGAGTCTGTAGGAAAAGGAAAAGTAGGCGGATTCGCAATTAGTGGCCGTAGCCCAAACAAAGGAATTGAAACAGATTATTTTAATGTTTCAGGAAATACAGCAGCAGAAAAGATTGATAATGAAGCACGAGTGATGTGGTATCCAAAGAAGGCAGCATTGTTAGCGGGAGAAGTTCATGTAGGATCTTCTGATAGTGTTGGAACAAACTCAACAGCACTAGGTTATCGATCTATTTCAAAAGGAGAATTCTCCCAAGCAATGGGCTACAACGCATATGCATTTGGTAATAGTTCCACTGCAATTGGTAATAATGCTTTTGCTGATAGTGCAAACTCCTATGCTTTAGGTAATAATGCATATGTTGGTGGAATTAACTCATATGCCATAGGAAATGGAGCGAATGTTTTAAACGAAGGTTCATATGCTATAGGTTCTGGTGCTGAGGTTTTTGGAAAATATAGTTTTGCTATTGGTTCTGATGGTGTTGATAGTTCTGGCGTAGCCACCAATGTTACTAAGGCAGTTGAAGATTATTCTTATGCATTTGGAATGGGTAGTGTAGCAATGGGAAAGGGAGCATTTGCTATTGGAACTAAAGATACAGCAAGCGGAGATTATTCTGCTGCTATTGGTTATTATTCTAGAGCTACTAGCTTTGCATCTATAGCACTTGGTCGTGTAGCAAGGGCTAATGGAATTTATTCCGTTGCAATTGGAGACGTATCTATTGCAAATGGTCGGGCATCTACAGCATTAGGAGGAGGTACTGCAGTAGGAGATTATTCTACTGCTATTGGTTTTAGTACAAGTGCAGACTTAAATTATGCTATTGCAATGGGAGCTTATACAACTTCTAGTGGAATTGCATCTACTTCAATGGGTTGGTATACCGATGCAAATGGCTGGTATTCTGCTGCTATGGGGTATGAATCAACTGCAAGTGGCCAATATTCTCTTGCAATAGGTAGACAAACAAATGCAACTGGAGATGGTTCTTTTGCAGCAGGATATCAGTCAGTTGCAAGCGGAGGAAATGCAGTTGCTATGGGAACTTCAATAGCAAGTGGAGGAAGTGCAGTTGCAATGGGTAGTATAACTCATGCAACTGGAAATGCATCTACAGCAATGGGATATGATACAGAAGCCAGTGGTGTTAATTCTGTTGCAATGGGAAAGGAAAGTATAGCTTCAGAACAAAATGCTTTAGCATCTGGATTTTCTACCCTAGCAAGTGGAATGCACTCTACAGCAATGGGATATGATACTGAAGCATCCGGTTTAATCTCTACTTCGTTAGGAATGACTACAGTTGCTAGTGGTATGTATTCAACAGCAATGGGAATGTATTCTCAGGCTGATACAACTTTAGCTACGGCAATAGGCTATTCAGCAATAGCTAACGGAGTAAAATCAGTCGCACTCGGGACTTCTACTAACGCGAGTGGAGAATCATCTATAGCAATAGGTTATAGTACAGAAGCAACAGGAGATTACTCTACAGCAATGGGATGGAATACCATTGCTGGTGGAGCTTATTCTACTGCAATTGGATACAGGGCATCAACAAGTACTTATACAGGTTCCTTTATATACGGTGATCAATCGACTACTAGTACTGTAACATCTACAGCTAATAATCAATTTATGGTTCGTGCTTCAGGAGGTGCAATTTTTTATAGTAATTCTACTTTAACAGCAGGAGTTTCATTATCATCAGGTGGAGGAGCCTGGGCTAGTGTATCAGATAAAAATAAAAAAGAAAATTTTAAAGATATAAACAGAGTCGAAGTTCTAGATAAACTTTCAAAAATAAATATTCAAAGTTGGAATTATAAAAGCCAGGATCCTTCTATTAGGCATATAGGAATTACTGCACAAGATTTTTATTCAAATTTTGGATATGGTGAAAATGATGTAACGCTAACATGGATAGATGTTGCAGGTATAAATTCTATAGCAATACAAGAGTTAGCTAAAGAAAATAAAGAATTAACAGACAAACTGAAAAGTCAAGAGAAAAAGAATATAGAACTTGAAATTAGATTAACCCAAATAGAAGAACTATTGAAGAAAGAATAGAATAATTAACATATAAAAATTAAATGCCATGGTAAGAAAACTAATCCTTTTTAGCCTTGTGTTTGCATTGAGTATTTCAATATTTGCACAAGTTCCCGATGCATTTAAATATCAAGCTGTAATTCAAAATTCATCAGGAGAAATTCTTCCCAACCAAAACATTAGTTTACGAATAAGCATTTTAGATGGAAGTGCAACAGGTACTAATGTTTTTACCGAAACTCACTTAGAAACTACATCCGATCTAGGTTTAATTGCAATTAATATTGGAAAGGGTACTTTGGTCTCAGGTGATTTTAGTACGATAAACTGGAGTACAGGCGATAAGTACCTAAAAGTTGCGGTAGATGAGAACGGAGGCTCTTCATATACCGATCTAGGAGCTGTTGAGTTACTATCTATTCCATATGCATTATATGCCAATGAAGTCTTGAATAAAGACGATGCAGATGCTGATCCAACGAATGAATATCAGGTATTATCTATTTCAAATGATACCATTTATCTTACAAATGGTGGTTTTGTAAAATTACCTGTGGATAATATTAATGATGCCGATGCTGATCCATCAAATGAAATTCAAGATCTAGATTTAACAAGTAATGTACTAACTATTACAAATCATGCTTCACCAACAGAGATTGATTTAGCTCCATATCAAGGAACTAATACTGATGAACAAACATTAAATTTGGCAGGTACTGATTTAACCATAACAGGTGGAAATACCATTGATTTAAGTCCAATACAAGATGGTGTCGATGATGCAGATAATGATCCTGCAAATGAATTACAAAATCTTCAATTAATAGGAGACACATTAAAAATAGATAATGCAAATCAGGTTGTATTTACTTACGATTCAAGTCAATGGATAAATAATGGAAACCAGTTGTATTATAATACCGGAAATGTAGGTATTGGTTCATCAAGTCCTGTTAGTAATTTGGAAATAAAAGCTACTACCAAAGCAACTGGTGCTTTATTCCAGGTTATTAATGCAAATAACGATACGGTTTTTGCTGTATTTCCTGATGGAGTAAAAATATATGTCGATCCAGATGCAAAAGGTAAAGTTGGAGGATTTGCAATCAGTGGTAAGTCACCCAATAAAGTAGGAGAAATTGATTATATGAGAGTAACTGGCGACAGTACAAGGATTTATGTGAATGAACCCAGCGAAACAAAAGGAAAAGTCGGAGGATTTGCCATAAGTGGCCGCAGTCCAAATAAAGGAGTTGTGCACGATTATTTAGTTGTAACAAATGATAGTACTCGAATTTATGTAAACGATACAGCAACATTAAAAGGAAAAGTCGGAGGTTTTGCCATTAGCGGTCGATCACCCAATAAAGGAACCATAAATGATTACCTAAAAGTGACTCGTGATAGCACTCGAGTGTATATAAATGAAGATGCAGGAAAGGGTAAAGTAGGAGGCTTTGCCATTAGTGGACGTAGTCCAAACAAAGGAATAGAAACAGATTATTTTAATGTTTCAGGAAATACTGCTGCTGAAATAATAAATAATGAAGCACGAGTAATGTGGTATCCTAAAAAAGCAGCTTTATTAGCTGGCGAAGTTCATGTAGGTTCAGCCGATAGTGTTGGAACAAACTCAACAGCATTGGGTTATCGTTCAATTTCAAAAGGGGAATTCTCCCAGGCTATGGGATATAATGCACGTGCTTTGGGTAATAACTCTACTGCAATTGGTAATAATGCTGTTGCCGATAGTGCAAATTCTTATGCTTTTGGTAATAATACGTATGTTGGTGGAGTCAATTCTTACGCTTTTGGTGACAGCGCTTTTGTGACAAAAGAAAATTCTTATGCAATAGGAGCAGGGGCAAAAGCAACAGGTAAATATAGCTTTGCTATTGGTTCTCATGGTTTTGATTATAATAATAATCCAACGGATGTTACTAAAGCAACAGGTGATTATTCTTATGCATTCGGTATGGGTAGTATTGCAAGTGGTAAAGGAGCTTTCGCAATAGGAACTCAAGATACTGCAAGTGGCTATTATTCAACTGTTATGGGGTATAATTCAACCGCGAGTGGTAATTATTCCACAACAATAGGGTATCGATCAAATGCAAGTGGAGAATTTTCAACAGCATTGGGATATTATACAACTGCAAGTGGAGATAATGGTGCCGCAGCAATAGGACAAATGGTAAATGCAAGCGGTATCAGTGCCATTGCATTGGGAGCTTATTCGTGGGCAAGTGGAGCTCGTTCAACTGCAATGGGAATCTATACAACCGCAAGCGGTGATGTTTCAACAGCAATGGGAAGTAGCACATATGCAATTGGCGATAATTCCACTGCAATGGGATTATGGACATTTGCAAATGCATATTGTTCTTCAACTATGGGGTACTATACAATTGCAAATGGAATGTATTCTACTGCGATAAATTATTTGACAACAGCGAATGGGCATAATTCCACAGCAATGGGCAGGTATACAAATGCAAGATCTTATTGTGAAACTACAATAGGTGCATATAACGATACTACTTTTTCTGCAGAAAAATGGAGCTGGGAAGATACAGATCCAATATTTATTGTTGGGAATGGTACATCTAATTCTGTAAGAAAAAATGCACTAATGGTACTAAAAAATGGTAATACCGGTATAGGAGGGTACCCTGGCGCAACAGGTACAAATGTATTTGCAATTAAAACAGGAACAGTGCCAACAGGCTCAATAACTGATGGGGTATTATTATATGCAGATGGTACAAGCGCTGAATTAAAAGTAATGGATGAAACAGGTAATATTACTACACTTTCACCACATAATTTTAGTTTAATTACAAAATCAGAGCCAATGGCATGGTCATTTTACAGTAAAAATCTTGAAACAGAGCAAACCATAAATGTAGACATGTTGCGAGCAATAAGATTAATTGAAGAACTTAGTGGAGAACAGTTAGTAGTTATAAAAGATTTTGAAGAGAAGGCTGTATCTGAATTTGATAATAATAAAACATCTCTTTCTGAAAAAGTAAAACTTCAACAAATTAAAATTGAACAACAAGAAAAGGAAATTGAAGAATTATTAAAAGAAAATATAGAATTTAAGAACAGACTAACAGAAATTGAAAAACTATTGATGAAAGATTAGAAAAATATAAATCAAAACAATATATACCATGGTAAAAAAATCACTACTTTTTTGCCTTGTGTTTGCACTGAGTATTTCAATGTTTGCACAAGTTCCCGATGCATTTAAATACCAAGCCGTAATTCGAAATTCATCAGGAGAAATTCTTCTCGATCAAAACATTAGTATACGAATAAGCATTCTAGATGGAAGTGCAACCGGTACTAATGTTTTTTCTGAAACACATTCAGAAACTACATCCGACTTAGGCTTAATTGCAATTAATATCGGAAAAGGTGATCTGGTCTCTGGAGATTTTAGCACAATCAACTGGAGTACTGGCGATAAATACCTTAAAATTGAAATTGACGAAAATGGAGGTAGTACATACACTGAATTAGGAACAGTCCAACTTTTAGCTGTTCCGTATGCACTTCATGCAAATTCAGCCGAAAAATTGGGTGATGAAAATATATATTCACCTGTAAGCGATACCCTTTTTGTGGTTAAAGATCACGATGGGAATGTAGTTTTTGCCGTATTTCCTGATGGAGCTCAGGTATATGTTAACGAAGCTGCAAAAGGAAAAGTAGGTGGTTTTGCAATAAGTGGCCGATCACCTAACAAAGCGTTTGAAACAGACATTTTACGAGTAACTGCAGATAGTACACGATTTTATGTTGACGAAGGTCCTGTAAGCAAAGGTAAGGTAGGAGGCTTTGCCATAAGTGGTCGCTCACCCAATAAAGATATTATTAACGATTATTTATTTGTTACAGCTGATAGTACTCGAATTTATGTGAACGATACAGCAACTTTAAAAGGTAAAGTTGGAGGTTTTGCTATTAGTGGTCGATCACCTAATAAAGGAACCTTAAACGATTACTTAAAAGTAACTCGAGATAGCACACGCGTTTATATAAATGAATCTTCAGAAAAAGGTAAAGTTGGAGGTTTTGCAATAAGTGGACGAAGTCCAAATAAAGGAATAGAAACAGACTATTTTAATGTTTCGGGAAATACAAATGCTGAAATTATTAATCCAGTTGCTTTTGCACCGCTACCAATTG
>JBHOSR010000033.1:0-24247 GCA_042584405.1 Bacteroidota bacterium | reverse complement strand
ATCTGAATCTGTCTCTGAAGGACATCCTGACAAGGTTTCTGATCAAATATCAGATGCTTTATTGGACGAATTTTTACGTCGCGATCCTGAATCAAAAGTTGCTTGCGAAACCTTAGTAACAACTGGTTTGGTAGTATTAAGCGGTGAAGTTCGTACCAAAGCATACATTGATGTTCAGGAAGTTGCCCGAAGAGTTATTAAACGAATTGGTTATACCAAGCATGAGTATCGATTTGATTCAGAATCCTGTGGTGTTATTTCTACTATTCACGAACAATCTCCTGATATTAACCAGGGAGTTGTTAGAGAAAAAGAAGAAGATCAAGGTGCTGGTGATCAAGGAATGATGTTTGGTTATGCAAATAAAGAAACAGACGATTACATGCCTTTAGCATTGGTTTTGTCGCATGTTCTATTACAGGAACTTGCTAAAATCAGAAGAGAAGGAAAAGAAATGACATATCTACGTCCGGATTCAAAATCTCAGGTTACTATAGAGTATAACGATAAGAACGAACCAATAAAAGTTCATACCATTGTTGTTTCTACTCAGCACGATGATTTCGACGAAGAAAAGAAAATGCTAGAGAAAATTAAAGCTGATGTTCGAAACATTCTTATCCCAAGAGCAAAAGCTCGATTCCCTGAACGCGTGCAAAAACTATTTACAAATGATTACATTTTACATGTTAATCCAACAGGCAAATTTGTTATTGGAGGACCTCATGGAGACACAGGTTTAACAGGACGTAAAATAATAGTTGACACATATGGAGGTAAAGGAGCTCACGGTGGCGGAGCTTTTTCCGGAAAAGACTCATCGAAAGTTGACCGTTCTGCTGCTTATGCAGCAAGACATATTGCTAAAAATCTAGTTGCAGCCGGAATAGCTGACGAGGTATTAGTTCAGGTGGCTTATGCAATTGGCGTTGCCCAACCTGTTGGTTTATATATAAATACTTATGGTACTGCTAAAGTAGATTTACTTGATGGTGCTATAGCAGATAAAATCAATTCTATTTTTGACATGCGCCCAGCAGCCATCGTAAAACATTTTGGATTAAAAAATCCAATCTTCGAAGAAACTGCAGCTTATGGTCATATGGGTCGTGATTTTAAAAAGGCAAAAGTTGAAATCATAGAAAACAGTAATAATTGCGATGAAAAATCTACCCAAAAAGAAGTTGAATTCTTTGCCTGGGAAAAGTTAGACTATGTTGATCAAATAAAATCAGCATTCGGAATTTAAAATTCTATATAAATTAGATATAAATTGCCATGCTCTTTAGGGTATGGCATTTTTTATTCAATGATCAACCTTTAATTATCAGTAAACACTATTGTATGTAAGAATTGCACATTAATTATTGTCAATTGATAATTTAAAAAATGCTATTTTTGTTATATACATCGGGAACGTAGAACAATTATGTCAAAAAACTGGTTTGCTTTATATACTAAATCAAGATCCGAAAAGAAAGCTTATCAAGAGCTAATGGATAAGGGAGTAGAGTGTTACTTGCCATTAGAAAAAAAGCTTAAGTTATGGAGCGATCGTAAAAAGTGGGTAGAAGAGCCATTCATTCGTTCATACGTCTTTGTTTATACAGAAGAAGGTAATTTACAACAATCTTTAAACACTCCCGGGATAGTAACTGTTATTAAATTTGGAGGTAAACCCGCCAAGGTTCAAGAAGAACACATAAATATAATAAAATCAATATTATCAAGCAGTGAAGAATATGAATTAAGCACTGAAAACTTTGATCCTGGTGAAAAAGTAAAAGTAGAAAGGGGTAGTTTGAAGGGTTTATTTGGAGAAATGGTTCATCACTTAAACAAGTATAAAGTTTTAGTTCGCATTGAGTCGATCAATCAGAATATATTAATAAAGATAAATCCTTCCTATTTAAAGAAGGTTTAATTATATTTGATTAGTAAAATTAGGGGTTTCTCGCTTTTTCGGACACTGTTATTTTGTGACTGAGGAAGCGGAGCTGCATCTAAACTGAAATTAAATACAAATTTTGTTTTCAACTTATAAATCAACTATTAATATGAGCATACTTGTCACCGGAGCCGATGGATTTATAGGTTCACACCTCACTGAATTATTACTAGAAAAAGGATATAAGGTTAGAGCTCTTTCTTATTATAACTCATTTAATAATTGGGGATGGCTCGAGGATATTCCAAAAAATTCAAACCTTGAAATTGTTACTGGAGATATTCGTGATCCTCATTTTTGCAAAGAAATAGTAAAAGATATTGATATTATTTTTCATTTAGCTGCACTAATTGCTATTCCTTATTCATATGTAGCACCTGACAGTTATGTTGACACTAATATAAAAGGAACTTTAAATATTTGTCAAGCAGCAAAAGAAAATGGCAATGTTAGAGTAGTACACACATCAACATCTGAAGTATATGGAACTGCTGAATATGTGCCTATAGATGAAAAACATCCCAAGCAACCACAATCGCCCTATTCGGCAACAAAAATTGGAGCTGATGCAATAGCCTTAAGTTTTTACAATGCTTTTAATTTACCGGTGACAATTGCCCGACCATTTAATACATACGGACCCAGACAGTCGGCAAGAGCATTTATTCCTAGTATTATTACCCAAATATTAGTAGGAAAAAAAGTAATTGAAGTAGGAGATTTAAGACCTACACGTGATTTAAATTTTGTACATGATACTTGTGAAGGTTTCTTGAAGCTGGCCCTGTCCGACTCAACCATCGGTAAAGAAGTAAACATTGCTTCAAACCATGAAATTTCAATGAATGACACTTTAGAAATTATTAAAAAAATATTAAAAAGTGACGTTACTTTTAAAGAAGATAAACAACGTATACGTCCTTCTAATTCTGAAGTGTTTAGATTATGGGGCGATAATTTAAAAATAAAACAATTGACTGGTTATAAACCAAAATACTCAATTGAAGAAGGATTAAAGTTAACCTGTGATTGGTTTGCTAAGCCTGAAAATATTAAAAAATATAAAGCGGATATTTATAATCTGTAATATGAATAGTTTTTTTGAAGAAACTCTAACATTTATCCGTAAATTATATAACCAGCCAAAGGGTTTTATTCCACTTCATGCACCAGTATTTAATGGTAATGAAAAAAAATATTTAGTAGATTGTATTGATTCTTCCTTTGTATCAAGTATTGGAAAATTTGTTGATCAATTTGAGGAAGAAATGGCAGCATACACTGGAGCAACTAAAGCCGTTGTTTGTGTTAACGGCACAAACGCATTGCATCTAGCTTTAAAACTTATCGGTGTAAGTCCAGATACTGAGGTGATAACACAAGCTTTAACATTTATTGCAACTGTAAATCCAATTGCATATTGTAATGCTAATCCTGTTTTTTTAGATGTAGATAAAAATACTTTAGGATTATCTTCTGAAAAACTAGAACATTGGTTAAAAAACAATATAAAATTTGATAAATCAACTCAAAACCCAATAAACAAATCAACAAACAAAATTGTATCAGCGTGTTTGCCAATGCATACTTTTGGACATCCATGTAAAATTGATGAAATTATTGAGATTTGTAAGAATTATAATATTCCTGTTGTAGAAGATGCAGCCGAAAGCTTGGGCAGTTTTTATAAAGATCAGCATACTGGAACTTTTGGTGATATTGGGATTTTAAGTTTTAATGGTAATAAAATTTTAACAACAGGTGGTGGTGGCATGTTGCTTTTTAGAAATGCAGATTTAGCGAAAAAAGCAAAGCATATTACTACCCAGGCTAAAGTACCTCATCCATGGGAATTTGTTCATGATGAAGTAGGATATAACTACAGGATGCCTAATATTAACGCTGCATTAGGTTTGGCGCAATTAGAACAATTGCCAGATTTTATTGAAAATAAAAGAAAAACAGCTTCAAATTACAAATCATTCTTTGAAAAAACAGAAGTTGATTTTATTAAAGAACCTCAAAATACAAAATCCAATTATTGGTTAAATACTATATTGTTAAAAGATTTAAATGAACGTAATGAATTTTTGAAATACACCAACGATAATGAAGTTATGACCCGTCCAGCCTGGGCCCTAATAAATAAACTTCACATGTTTAGAAATTTTCAAACTGGAGATCTTTCTAATGCTGAATATTTTGAAGATCGAATTGTTAATTTACCTAGTAGTGTAATATTATGAAAAAACCTATTATTTTAATTGGAGGTGGAGGACATTGCAAATCATGTATTGATGTAATTGAACAGAATAACCAATTTCAAATTAAAGGGATCGTTGACTTACCTGAAAAAAAAGGTCAAGATATTTTAGGTTATCAAATCTTTGCTACCGATGATGACCTTAAAGTTTTAAGTCATGAATATAAATACTTCCTTATTACCTTAGGTCAAATAGATTCTGCCGATCGCAGAAAAACGTTATTTAATGCTCTCAAAGAATTTAATATTACATTACCTGTTATTCAATCACCATTGGCATATGTTTCACCTCATGCAGAAGTTGGAGAAGGAACAATAATTATGCATAATGCACTCATAAACTCAAATGCAAAAATTGGAAATAATTGTATAATTAATACTAAAGCTCTTATTGAACATGATGTTCAAATAGGCAATCATTGTCACATTTCTACTGGAGCAATAGTAAATGGCTCTACAGTTATTGGTGATGAAACCTTTTTTGGAAGTGGTGCTGTTTCTAAAGAAAATATTAAGATCCCTGCAAAAAGTTTTATAAAGGCAAACAGTATAGTAAAATAATGCGAATCGCTATTTTTACAACAACAAGAGCTGAGTTTGGAATATTTATTCCTCTAATAAATGCAATAAATCAATGTTCTAATTTGGAACATTTATTATTTGTTGGTGGCACACATCTTTCTACAAAATATGGGTATACTATAGAAGAAATTAAAAAAGAAGGATTTCCAATTACAGATACATTTAATTATGTAACTGAAAAAACTGCTCCGTTTGACCTTCTTAAATCTACAGCTAATGAAATAACGGAACTAGCAAGAATATTTAATGATTATAAATTTGATGCTATTTGTGTATTAGGTGATAGATATGAGCTATTACCCATTGTTATGTCAGCTATATTATATCAAAAAGCAGTTATTCACATTCATGGAGGAGAAAGATCTGAAGGTACAATTGATGAGCAAGTTCGACATATGATTACTAAAGCAGCACATATTCATTTTGCCTCGTGTGAAGAATATGCCCAGAATATACAAAAAATGGGTGAATCTTCTTGGAGAGTTTTTAATACCGGAGCTCTAGCTGTAGATAATATGAAAAATATTAAGCAAACACCTAAAGATATATTATTTAATGAGCTCAAGCTTAATCCTTCAAAGGATCTGGCAATTCTTACTTACCATCCAGTTACACTTGAAAAGAAATTAAGTCCCACTGATCAAATTAAGAATATCTTTTTGGCATTAAGAGCTTTTGATGTCCAGATAATTATAACTGCTCCAAATCTGGAAGCAGATCGGGATGAAATTTTAAAAGAAATAATGAAATTCGTAGAAATAAATGAAACCTATCATTTTGTTGAATCATTAGGTACTAAGCGTTATCTTAATTTAATATCACATTGCAAATTTGTTATTGGTAATTCGTCCAGCGGAATAATTGAGGTTCCGTTTTTTAAGGTCCCTACAATAAATATTGGTAATCGTCAAAAAGGGCGAATTAAACATAAAAGTGTAATTGATACAGATTATTTCATTGAATCAATAAAGGCAGGAATCATAAAAGCCTTAGATAAAGATTTCATCAGATCAATTGAAAAAATGAAATATATATTTGGCAGTGGTAATACAGCTAAAAAAATGGTCGAGATTTTACAGTCAACAACAATTGATCAAAAATTTATACAAAAAGAATTAGATTTTCCATGTTAACATCAAAAGGTGTATTTATAATAGCAGAAGCAGGTGTAAATCATAATGGAGAAATGCATCTAGCCAAGAAACTGATTGACGCCGCTGTTTATGCAGGAGTCGATGCTGTTAAATTTCAAACCTTTAAAGCTAAAAATATAGTTTCGCAATTTGCTCAAAAAGCAAATTATCAAAAAGAAACAACCAGCGAAAAAGAAAGTCAATTACTAATGCTTCAGAAATATGAGCTGGATATTGATTCTCATAAAGAGTTAATAGAATATTGTTCCAGAAAAGGTATAAGCTTTTTGTCCTCTCCTTTCGATATTGAAAGTATAAAACTCTTAAATAAACTTGGGGTAAAAATATTCAAAATTCCATCTGGAGAAATTACTAATCTACCTTATCTAGAGGAAATATGTAAATACAATAAACACATTATATTATCAACGGGAATGTCAACGCTAAAAGAGATAGAAAGCGCTCTTGATGTGTTAGTACGTAATGGAACTTCTAAAAATAATATCACCGTATTACACTGTAATACCGAATATCCAACTCCATATTCGGATGTAAACTTACGCGCTATGCAAACAATTAAAGACACCTTTGCTGTTGAAGTAGGTTTTTCAGATCACACAGAAGGAATAGAAGCACCAATTGCTGCAACAGCCTTAGGTGCTAAGGTTATTGAAAAGCACTTCACTCTTAATAAATATATGACTGGACCGGACCATCAAGCTTCCATAGAACCAAATGATTTAAAAGCAATGGTTTCTGCTATTAGAAATATTGAACTAGCAATGGGTAACGGACAAAAAAAACCTTCCAAATCTGAAGTTAAAAACATAGACATTGTAAGAAAAAGTATTGTTGCAAAAACTCATATCAAAAAAGGGGAAATATTTTCGTTAGAAAACTTGGCAGTTAAAAGACCTGGCAATGGAATCTCTCCTATGCGATGGTATGAATTATTAGGAAAACCTGCAAAAAAAGATTATGAAATAGATGAATTTATAGATTTATAATATGATAAAAAATATTCAAGACCATATAATTCAACAAAGTGAACCTATCCTGGAAGCACTAAGAAAATTAAATTGCCTCCCTAAAACTTTAACTCTTTTTGCATTAAACGAGAAAAATCAAATGGTGGGTTCTTTAACAGATGGTGATGTTCGTAGAGGTTTTCTAAATGACAAAACTCTAAATGATCAAGTGTCGGAGTTTATTACCAAAGATTTTCACTATTTAGATAAAACTATAGATGTTCATTATATTAAAGAATTAAAAGAAAAAAGAATACGTTTACTTCCTTTTTTAAATGCTAACAAAGAAATTCTTAAAGTGTATGAGCTTTATCGTTTAAAATCAGTTCTGCCTTTAGATGCAGTTATTATGGCTGGAGGAAGAGGCGAAAGATTGCGTCCTGTAACAGATACCATACCTAAATCCCTAATAAAACTAGGCAATAAACCAATAATAGAACACACTATTGATCATCTAATTTTATTTGGTGTTGAAAATATTTATATCTCGGTTAACTATTTAAAAGATCAAATCAAAGATTACCTGGGTGATGGTTCAGAAAAAGGAATTAAAATTACCTATGTTGAAGAAGAGAAAGCGCTGGGAACAGCGGGAGCTTTATCTTTGGTTAAAAACCTGAAGAATGACATTTTACTAATTAATTCTGATCTTTTTACTAATATTGATTACGAGGATCTTTATTTAGCGTACCTAAAAAATCAAGCACAAATGGCTGTTGCTTCAGTTCCTTATTCAGTTAGCATACCATACGCTATACTTGAAGAAAAAGAAAATTCAGTCATCAACTTTAAGGAAAAACCAACAAATACCCATTATGCTAATGCTGGAATCTATTTAATAAAAAAAGAAATTATAAATAATATTCCCAAAAATGTTTTTTATAATGCAACCGATTTAATGAATGATCTAATTGGTCAAAATAAAAAGATAATACAAAATCCAATAATCGGTTATTGGATTGATATAGGGAAACACGAGGATTTAAAAAAGGCTAAAGAAATAATTAATCATCTGAATGAATAATCTAATTAAAGATAGTTTAATTTTAATTCCAGCAAGAGGAGGTTCAAAAGGGTTGCCCAGAAAAAATATTATACCTCTAAACGGCAAACC
This sequence comes from Bacteroidota bacterium, assembly GCA_042584405.1. GTDB lineage: Bacteria > Bacteroidota > Bacteroidia > Bacteroidales > UBA12077 > UBA12077. The sequence continues at coordinate 16,179 of JBHOSR010000033.1, read as the reverse complement.
TTTGATTTTTTATACTTTGGAAATAGCAAAAAAAGTAGTTGATCTTAAAAACATTTGCGTAAGCACCGATGATATAGAAATTGCCAAAGCAGTTGAAAAATATGGAGTAAAAGTTCCATTTATGAGACCATCAGAATTATCCACTGATGTTACTTCATCAGAGGCAGTAATAAAACATGCTCTTGATTTCTATAAAAATGAGAAAAATATAAATTACAAAAAAATAATATTATTACAGCCTACAAGCCCCTTTCGCAAGAAAGAACATTTAACTGATGCAGATTCTTTGTGGTCTTCTGATACTGATATGATTGTATCTGTAGTAAAAACAAAAGCTAATCCTTATTTTTCTCTCTACGAAGAAAACAAAAATGGATTTTTGCAAAGATCAAAAGCAAGTGATTATGAAAGAAGACAAGGTATTCCTGATGTGTGGCAATTAAATGGGTCTATTTATATAATAAATGTAGACTCTTTTAATGTCAAAGGAATGCGTAAATTTGATAAAATCATTAAATACCCAATGGACAAAATATATTCTGTGGATATTGATGATGTGCTAGATTTAAAATGGGCTGAAAATTTATTAAACTTAAACTTATTATAAATAAATTACAAAGAGAATGGTTTGAATTTAATGCTATTTTCGAATAAAAAATTAATAATTCCTTATTCTAATTTAAGAATTGAAAATCAATGAAGCTCAAAATGAAAAATTATAATAATATATTTCGTTTAATCCTGTTTTTGATCATATTAAGTTCCTGCAACTCCTATGAAAAGTTAACCTATCTTCAGGATATTGAAATAACTAAGGATCAAAATATTTACGAAAAGCATAAACCAGGTTATCAAATCCAACCAGGAGATATTTTGTATATTCAGATTATAACAGAAAATCAAGAAATAAACCAGTTGTTTAATCCAACCATGAGCGTGTCAAACACCCAAGCTTTGAGACCAGAAAGTATGTTTTTTACAGGTTACTTAGTAAACGACTCAGGTTTTATTGAAATGCCCTTATTAGAACGTATATATGTTTCAGGATTAAATATTGACCAGGTGCAGGACTCAGTAAAACAAAAAGCTTATCGCTTTTTAAAAAATCCACAAGTAATTGCTAAACTCGCTAATTTTAAATTTACCGTATTAGGTGAAGTTAAAACTCCTGGTGTTAAGCAAATTACGGCTAACCAGGTAAATATTATGGAAGCTTTAGCCTATGGCGGAGATATTTCATATAATGGCAATCGTAAAAAATTACTTCTACTCAGGCAGACAGAAGAAGGAACGCAATCATATCGGATTGATTTAACCAAAGGTGATATCATGGATTCGGAGTTGTATTACATTATGCCAAATGATATTATTTATGTAGAACCTTTAAAATCAACATTATTTAGAGAACAAGCTTCGGATTATGTGTTTGTAGTAAGTGCCATTTCTACAACTCTTACTGCGGTTGCCTTAATTCTTACACTGCTTAAATAGTGAATGGTGATCCCGAAAGCTTTCGGGAGTGGGTTCTGATTAGTGATAAGTTCATTGTAATTAGATCATAGTTAAAAGTGAATAACCAATCTTTAAAAATAGAAAATCTTTCCGCTCATTTGTTTTGGGATGTAGATAGAACAAAACTTGACTTGAACAAAAACAGGCGTTTAATCATTCAAAGAGTATTCTTACGTGGCGATATTCCCGACATTAAAATAATATTGCAATTATATGATCTAGATACGATTAAAGAAGAAATATTAAAAGCAGGCTTTCTCGATAAAAAAACTTTAAAATGGGCTAGTGATTTTTTAAATATTCCTAAAACAAAATTCCTATGTTATGTAAAGGAGCAATCGAAACAAGTACACTAGAGTTACTTTTAAAACTACAAGAAGCAAAGTTATTAAATGATTTCTTTCTGGCTGGTGGCACTTCGCTGGCAATGCAAATAGAGCATCGCAAATCTATCGATTTAGATTTATTTACAGTAAATGATTTTGATGCAAATAAATTATTAGAATTTCTTGAAGAAAATTTTGAATTTCGAATGGACTATTCAGAAGAAAATACTCTCAAAGGAAGCATTAATAATGTGAAAATCGATTTTATAAGCCATAAATATCCTTTAGTAAAAAATCCTGTAAATTTATTAAAAGCAAAAATCTTATCAATAGCAGATATTGCAGCCATGAAGTTAAATGCAATTGCAGGAAACGGAACACGCTCAAAAGATTTTATTGATATTTATTTTATCTTAAACCATTTCACTGTGAAAGAGATCCTTAATTTTTATAATATAAAATATAAAACAAGAAATTCATTACACGTAATAAAAAGTTTAAATTATTTTGACGATATTAATATACAGGATTGGCCTGATATGCTACTTGAGAAGAATTTAACATTAACAAAAGTGAAACAAACTATTGAAAAGAACATTGCGATTTTTTTGAAAGATTTACGGTAAACACCAATAATCAACGTGCCTGTTTGCAAGCAGGTTAAAAATTAGTAATAAGAAACCAGAAGACAGGAGTCAGAAGAAGGAGCAAATGAGAAGGATGGAAAAGAGTGTGAGAAAGGGTGAGAGTAAGAGAAAATGAGAAGGAGAGACATGGAGAAGCTTGAAGCATGAAGCCTGTAGCTTTTTAATAGTTAATAGTTATTAGTCCGTAGTTTAAAGTAATGATATAAAGCTCGCAGCTAAAAACTCGGAACTCGGAAGTCAGTAAAGAGTTATTAGTCCATAGCAATTTAGCAAATAGTCAATAGAAAATACAATTCAAACAACCACAAAAACACCTTGTAATTTGAGAGAAAGTTTTACTATAAGGGACTATCAACTATAAGCTATTGACTTGCCAATTAGAAAGGAAAGCCCTAAATTTAAAAAACAAAGTAACCACAATGGAACAGAACCAACCACATAACAACATCTACCAGGAAGAAAGCATAGACATTAAAAAGTACCTTTTTAAATTCCTTGCCAACTGGTACTGGTTTGCTTTAGCACTGGGCATTGCTCTTTCTATAGCCTATTTAATAAACCGTTATTCTGAACCTACATACACCATAGGCTCTTCTATTATTATTTCGGACCAGCAAAGTCAAACCGCCAGTATTGAAGCCATAGTTCAGGAGCTGGGAAGGTTTAGAGGACGCAAAAAAGCCGAAGTAGTAAACGAAATTGCCATTCTAAAATCCTACAAAATGGCACGCCTGGCAATAGAAGAACTGGATTTTGAAATTTTATATGTGGCCATTGGAAGAAGAGAAATTGCTGAAACCAAAATGTATCACAATTGTCCATTTATTGTTATTCCCGACACCTCATTTACACAATTAAGCAACTACCCGTTGAATATCAAAATTTTATCAAACAAGGAATATTTATTGGAGATTAACGACAAATACAATATTCAACGTAAACTCAAATTCGGAGAGACTTTTGAATCCGAGATCTTTAAATTTAAAATTGAAATCCGAAACCCCGAAACATTTCAATTTGATGAAAATAGTTCTAATAAATACTTTTTCTATTTTAACCATATTAACTCTCTTGCAAAACAATACCGGGCCAAATTAAACATCAATGTAAACGACGAAAAAGGCTCTATATTAAACCTTAAAATAAATGGTTTTGTGCCAGAACAAATGGCTACGTATCTTAATAAATTATCCGAAGTTTATATTCGTTCGGCACTCATTGAAAAAAACGAGCGAGCTGAAAATACCATGAAATTCATTGACGAACAACTCAGCATCATCGTGAAAGATTTGAATGTAGCTGAAATTCGTTTACAGGATTTCCGAACCCAAAACAAAGTAATTAACTTAAGCAAAAAAGGAGAGATGCTTTATGTTGAATTAACAAATATTCAAAACGAGCGTTTTGCTTATGATGTAAAAGCAAAGTACCTTGATTATTTAGAAACAAATCTACAAAAAAAGGAACAGGATGAAGCGATTGTTGCTCCTTCATCAATAGGGATCCCTGATCCGACTTTACAGAAATTGGTTGAATCGTACAATATGCGTTTATCCGAAAAAAATAAATTCAGTCAAGTCGCAAGAGAAGATGCTCCCAACATAATGATGATACAGGATGAGTTAAAAAGTCTGAAAAAAACATTGGCCGATTACATTGTTTCTACGCAGAAAACCAATCAAATTACTTTACAAGCCTTTGATCAAAAACTGGATCTGCTAAATCAGCAAATTTTCCAATTACCGCTGAACGAACGCCAGCAAATCAATATTGAACGTGAATATAAATTAAACAACGAACTCTATACTTTTTTACTGGAGAAAAGAGCTGAAGCAGGCATAACCAAAGCTTCCAATGTAGCCGACAATAAAATACTGGATACAGCCCGCCCCGAAAATGCAGCCCAATTAACACCCAAGCGTTCACAAAATTATTTAATCGCACTGGTTCTCGGTCTGGGTATTCCCGGGGCAGTGATCCTCTTGTTGGATTTTATGAACAACAAAATTGAAAATAAAAAAGACATTGAAAGCAATACCCGGATTCCTATTATTGGAACCATTGGCCATAATGAAATCCATAACGAGATTCCTGTTTATATTGATCCCAAATCGGCTATCGCAGAATCGTTCCGAAGCCTGCGAACCAATTTGCAATACTTTCTGCGTGAAAAGAATCAAAAAATTGTTATGATCACTTCAACCATTAGTGGCGAAGGAAAAACATTTGCCGCTGTGAATTTGGCTACCATCATGGCCATGACCAATAAAAAAGTTTTACTGGTAGGTTTAGATTTAAGAAAACCAAGCTTACATAAAATATTCGAGGTTCCTAACGAAACAGGAATCAGCACGTATTTAAGCAATCAAGACACATACGAAAGCATCATCAAAACCACCTCTGTAGAGAATCTTTATTTAGCGCCTTCAGGGCCTGTACCACCCAATCCTGCCGAGTTGATCGAAACAGAACAAATGAAAACTTTTTTTGAAACAGCTGAAAAAAACTTTGATTATATTGTAATCGATACTCCTCCTATTGCTTTAGTTACCGACGCTTTATTGGTTAGTCAGTATGCACATGCCAATATTTTTATGATCAGGCAACGATACAGTAATACACATGTATTTGATCTAATTAATAAACTGGAGCTGGAGCAAAAAATCAAAGGAATGAATATCCTGGTTAATGACCTGAAAATTCCGAAATACTATGGGTATAACTACGGATACAATTATGGGTATGGGTATGGGTATGGGTATGGATATGGCATTGGAAGAAATAAGTAAGCGGTAATTGGTGAGCTATATATAGCAATAAGAAAATGTTTGGTGGAAAGCAGCTAATTAAAAAATATTCAAAGAAATTAAAGAAGTTCTTAAACAAAGCAAAATGAAAGTAATTATTCTTGCAGGAGGATATGGTTCCCGGTTGGGACATGTTTCTGAATTAATTCCTAAACCAATGGTGGAAATAGGTGGAAGACCTATAATCTGGCATATTATGAAAATATATGCACATTATGGATACAATGAATTTGTTATCGCATTGGGTTATAAAGGAAATTTTATAAAAGATTATTTCTACAAATTACAAAGTTATAATAGTGATTTTACAGTTGATACTGCAACTGGTGAAATAATCTATCATAATGGTCTGCAAGATAAATGGAAAGTAACTTTGGTAGATACAGGGATAGAAACCCTAAAAGGAGGGAGAATAAAAAGGTTAGAGAAATATTTAGATGATATAAACATGCTAACCTATGGTGATGGGGTTTCTGATATTGATATAAAGACCTTAGTAGAGTATCATAAAAAGCATGGTAAGTTGGTAACAATTACTGGTGTTAAGCCTCCATCAATGTTTGGTGAAGTAATCGAAAAAGATGGACTTGTTCTTTCGTTTGAAGAAAAACCACAAACCAGTAATGGTTTAATCAATGGTGGGTATATGGTATTTAATAAAAAACTTTTGGATTATCTGACAATTGATGTTAATTGTGACTTTGAATTTGGGCCTTTGGAAAAATTAGCAAACGAAAGAGAAGTTATGACATATAAACATGAAGGTTTCTGGGAATGTGCCGATACTGTTAGAGATGTAAACAATTTGAATAAGCTCTGGGAAACTGGAAAAGCTCAATGGAAAATATGGAAGTAAAAATAACTATATATATAAAATAATGAAGAAAGTAATAGTAACGGGTCATAATGGATATATTGGAACTCATTTAGTACGATTACTAAAAGAAAAAGGATTTTACGTAAAAGGTATTGACACAAACTACTTTAATGATGAATGTAAATTCTCCGATTATGTTAGTCCAAATGAAGAATTAATAAAAGATACAAGAGATATTTCAAGCGATGATTTAAAAGGATATTATGCAGTATGTCATTTAGCAGCACTTTCAAACGATCCCATGGGTGCTTTAAATGAAGATCTTACTCACGAAATAAACCATAGGGCTTCTGTAGAAATTGCTAAAAAATCGAAAGAAGTGGGTGTTGAAAAATACATATTTTCTGCATCATGTAGTATGTATGGAATAGCTGATGGAAATAAAGCTCTGGATGAAACGGCAGAATTTGCTCCAGTTACTGCTTATGCAATTAGTAAGGTGAATACAGAAAAAGATGTTAAACCTCTTGGTAATGAAAATTTTTCTGTAATATTTCTACGCAACGCCACAGCTTACGGGTTGTCTCCAAAACTACGTTTAGATTTAGTGGTTAATAATTTGGTTGGATGGGCTATGACAACTGGTAAAATTAGAATTATGAGCGATGGAACTCCATGGAGGCCTTTAGTACATGCTGAAGATATTGCCAGAGCATTTATTGCTGTTATTGAATCTCCAAAAAAACTGGTTAATGGACAATCCTTTAATGTAGGACAGAATAGTGAAAATTTTCAAATTAAAGACATAGCAAAAATAGTAGGAGAAGTAATACCGGGTTGTGAAGTGGAAATTACTGGTGAACATGGTAGTGACTCACGTTCTTATCAGGTTGATTTTTCTAAGATTAATAAAGAGTTGCCGCTATTTAAACCACAATGGAAACTTAGAAAAGCAATTGAAGATATCTACAAAGGATATACAAAAATTGGTATGGATAACGAAAAGTTTAATGGACGTTATTTTATCAGGCTTAAGCAGCTTGAATATCTAATCAAGACAAACAAATTAGATATGAAACTATATTGGAAATGATTACAATAATTAACTATGGAATTCATTAAAAAGAAACTTAAAGGAGCATTTGAAATAAAACTTAAACCTATTGGCGATAGTCGAGGTTTTTTTATGCGTGCTTTTGATGATAAACTATTTGCAGATGCAGGAATAAAAAATAAATGGGTACAGGAAAATCATTCGAGATCTACAAGTTTGGGAACGATAAGAGGATTTCATCTTCAACTACCTCCTTTTGCTGAAACAAAACTTATAAGAGCTATTAAAGGTGAGGCTCTTGATGTTTTTGTAGATTTAAGGTTAGATTCTCCAACTTTTGGTCAATGGGACAGCGTACTTCTTTCTGATAAACTCTATAATTATGCTTTGATCCCAAAAGGTTTTGGACATGCTATATGCACTTTAACTGAAGTTTGTGAAGTAATTTATAAGGTAGATAATTATTATTCTCCGGAAAATGAAATAGGATTAATGTGGGATGATAAAGATATTAACGTTGAGTGGCCAATTAAAAATCCAATTTTATCTGATAAAGATCAAAAAAACCTTACACTGAAACAGTTTATTAAAATACACAAAGGAATAAAAGTATAGTTTATCAAATAATAAATTTATGAATATAAGATTGTTTAAACCTTCCGTTGGAGAAGAAGAACTAGAGAATATAAAAGAAGCATTTGACCGTGCTTGGATTGGCCTTGGTCCAATGGTTAATGAATTCGAAGAAAAATGGGCTGAATTCATTGGCTGTGAAGAAGCTATTGGAGTAAACTCTGCAACCGCAGCATTACATATTGCGTTGATGGTTTTTGGTTTTCCTGAAGGAAAAAAAGTCCTGGTTCCTTCTTTAACATTCAGTGCTACAGCATCTGCAATATTATACAACAGATTAATTCCTGTTTTTGTAGATTCCAACCCTATTACTCTTGGAATGGATATAGATGATATGAAACGAAAATACGATAAGGATGTAGTTGCAGTTATGCCGGTACACTATGCAGGACATCCAGTCCCAATGGATGAACTGATACCTTGGGCTCGTGAGAAAGGAATTAAAGTAATTGAGGATTCTGCACATACTGCTGGAGCTAAATATAAAGGTAAAACATTAGGATCATGGGGGGATATTGGATGCTTTTCGTTTGAGGAAAAAAAATTAATGACTACAGGTGATGGAGGTATGATTGTATCCAATGATCCTGAACTATTAAAAGATGTTAAAGCCTATCGTTGGGTTGGAATTGATAAAGATAACTGGAAAACAGCTCAAACATACACCAATGCTAATAAAGATGCCATGCATTGGTTTTATGAAATTAACTTATTGGGATATAAATACAACATGAATGACCTGGCAGCAGCTATCGGTTTGGCTCAATTGAAAAAACTTCCTGATATGAATGGCCGACGTTCCGCGATCATTAAGATGTATTTGGATGGATTAAAAGATATTGAAGGCATACAGCCTCTTTTGCCTTTTGAACCTGAAAAATATGTTTACCAAATGTTTGGTGTCAGAACCGAAAAACGAGATGAACTAATGATTTTCCTTAAATCAAAAGGCATTGCAACAGGGTGTCATTATACACCATTGACGCAACAACCTCTTTTTAAATCCTTTGCAAAAGATTGTGATTATATTGAAAGGGAAGCCGATAAGTTCATAACTCTCCCATTACATGCTGACTTAACAAATGAAGAAGTAAATTATGTAATTGAGCATCTTAAGTTATTTAGATAATGAAAACAGGATTAGGTCTGTATAGAAAATATCGAATGCTTTATGCATATCTAAATCTATTTCGTTTTTGGATGCGAAATTTTTTTGGTGGATTTGATATTGCAAACCAGTTTCTTCAAAGGGTAGATAAATTTTCTATACAATTGATTTTAAAAAAGCATGGAGCAAAAATCGGAGCTAATTGTGATATTGAAACGGGATTAATCTTTCATAACTGTAAAAACTATTCAAATTTAATAATAGGAAATAATTGTCACATTGGGAAAAACTGTTTTTTCGATTTAAGAGATAAATTAATTATTCATAATAATGTTGTAATATCAATGCAGTGCAGTTTTATAACACATATTGATTTATCAAAGTCGGAATTATCTAAAAAATATCCGTCAAAACAAAGTCCAATAATTATTAAAAACAACTGTTATGTAGGTGCAAGATCTAGTGTCTTTATGGGTGTTGAATTAGGTATGAATAGCATAATTGCTGCTGGATCAACTGTCCCAATAAATGCTGAACAAAATTCATTGATAGGTGGTGTCCCAGCAAAATTTATAAAGCTCATTTAATACTCAAATAAAATGACTTGTGATGGACAAAAAATAGATGTATGGTCACAAAAATGGAAACAGCTTTCTCCAGAATCCGACATACGAATGTGGGATTATTTTGGTCTGAGGCAGTGGATTTTAAAATATACACCACGATTTGGCGAAATTCTTGAAGCCGGTTGCGGATTAGGAAGATATAATTTTTATTTGAGCAAACTTGGAATAAACATTAGTGGATTAGATTTTTCAGAAGATACTATTGAATATTTAAAAGAATGGCAAAAAAAGAACGGTTTTAATATTAATTTCATCAAAGGAGATGTAAAAAAACTTCCATACGCAGATAATGCATTAAGTGGCTACTTATCATTTGGAGTTGTCGAACATTTTATTGAAGGACCTCAAGAGCCAATTAAAGAAGCTTTTCGTGTATTACGTCCTGGAGGGATTGCTATTATTACAACACCAGCCCCTTCCTGGTCCAAGTTTTTGAAAAAATCTACATTATCTTTAAAAGAATCAATAACAACTATTTTAGGTGAAAAATATTTTAAAATATTATTCCCAAATAAAAAGTACCAACCAAAAATAAAAAAGGGTTTTTTTCAATATGAATATAGTCCAAGAAAATTGAAGAATTATATTAAAGATCAGGGATTCTATATAGGAAGATATTCTGGAACTGATTTACTTTATACATTTACTGAGTTTGGGAATCATACCGATAAATATATAAAAGAGAATAAGTTGGGATATAAAATAAGTAATAGATTCGAAGGTTCCATATTATCATGTCTAGGAGCACAATCAGTTGTGATTGCAATCAAAACAGATGATATGATGCATTGTTTTTTATGTGGTGAGAAACAAGCTACTAGAAATTCGTTACAGAAATTTGATGTCCCTGTTTGTAACTCTTGTGAAACCGATGATAATGCTTTTTATTACAAAAAAAGGAAAAAAGTGTCTTTCCATAACAAATATATAATCTCACCTCAGGTTCAAAAAGTTGAAAAGAAAAAATGTGCATTTTGCAAAAAGAACTATAACACAGATAAACTTTTCGAGAACTTTGGTTTCGATAAAAATGTATGTTCAGAATGTTTAAAGCAAAGTAATATTAATGTTCTGTTGTCGAACACATCTGTTCAACCAATCTGGAGAAAGAAAGAGTTAAAATGATATTTTAATCTCTTATGGAGCTAAAAATACTGATTAAGAATACATCATTACTTATGAGCACAAAAGTTGCTCAGTTTTTTGCAGGGATATTACGTTCCAAAATAAGCGCTATTTACCTAGGGACAGGTGGTGTGGGCATATTTAGCCAATTAACATTTCTCAGCGAAAAAATGTCATTGTTTACTACTCTCAGTATGAGTGAGGCGGTTGTTAAACAAATTGCTGAAAATTCAAATAAAGCAGAAGTAAAGGAATTCGTGTGTTCATCGTTAAAAGTTTATATTACACTTGTTTTTTCTTTCATGTTTGTTAGCATTGCTTTATTATATTTCTTTTCCGAAAAACTCACATCTTATGTTTTTGGGGACATTAAATACTTGCAATATTTTTACATTGCACTTTTCTCTTTTCCTTTATTACTACTAAATAGCATCCCATTTTCAATATTAAAAGGATTCAAAAATATCAAAGCTATTTCAAGAGCAAGGTTAGGCATAATAGCAGTAAATACTATTCTCTTTATTCCCCTCGTAATAATATACAAATTAAGAGGTGCCGTCATATTTGTTCCTTTATCCTATTTAGTAACACTTTCATTTAACTATTTATATACACGCAATGCATACCTGAAACGATTAAACATTGGAATTGTTGAAATATTGAAATCCCCCTTTAACAACGCATTTATTAAAGAAATGATTATTTTCTCAAGTTTTGGTCTTATTGTTAATTTTTGGATAATAATTTCAGAGTTTATTTGTCGTTCTATTGTTGTTACTCAGATTGGAATTGATAGCATTGGACTTTATAGTCCAATTATCGCTTGGGCTGGATTATTTACTGGTTTTTTGCTTCCAACTTTTAATACCTATTTGTTTCCACGTTTTTGTGAAGCTAAATCAAAAAAAGAAGTGAGCGGCATATTAAACGATTCGATACGATTAGGGACATTATTACTATTTCCTCTTCTATTCTTAGGAATCCCTTATCGTAATATATTCATTCGCTTATTATATTCAAATGAGTTTATTGACGCCGCTAAGTATCTTCCATTTCATTTTTTGGGTGTTGCATTTTTCGTTTGGTGGTTCTCCTTTACACAATCTATGACACCGACAGGTTATATAAAACAACATGGTTTTATTTCTATATTATTCTATACCTTAGGTATTATGATAGTATATTTTTTAGTGCCAAAATTTGGGCTATATGGTTATATGTTAAAGTATATTGTAAGTCCCTTTATTTTCTTCTTTGTTTACTATTTTTTTTTAAAGCAAAAGCACGACTTTCGTTTTGAAAATAAAAATCTAATCCTAATGATCTATTTATTACTTGGTGCGTCGTGCATGATAATAATAGATGCTTTTAATAATGGATTTGCATCGATCAACTATTATATATCTCCAATTCTTTTAGCACTCACCTTCATTTTCTTAACCAAGAACGAAAAGACATTTATTCTTACCGAAGTAAAACATATTTATGGTAAAATTATTAAATAAAGAATCTGTAATTTATACCGGCCTATTGGCTGTTACGGCTACAGTAATCTATTTTACTTCTGACTTTATTCAGTTGGTTTACTTTATTTTTTTATTCATTTTATTCTCTTTTTCAAGAAAGGATTATTTTTGGTTAGCGTTCTTCGCAGCTATTATTTTTGAGACTGGAGGGTTTTTTGTATATGACATGTTTATTGAACTTGGACCTACTCCATTTTCATTGGTTTTTTTCTTTTCCATTTTAACTAGTATTAAAGGGTATTTAAGATATAGAAAAAATATATTTATTTTTAAAAAACAATTTAATATTTGGCTAGGTTTATTAATCTATCTTTTGGTTTTAGGCCTTGTATTTTATGGTTTAGAACCTGCAGGGAAAACAGGATATAGATGGTATTTTTTATTAGGATCCTTTTTAATTTGTATACCAAGCATTTTCATTCTTCCCAAATATTTTATTAACTATAATTTCCTGGTCAAATTTTCGAAATTGATCTTTTTAACCGTTTTTATTAATATACTAGGTCAAATTATTCATCTTGCATTAAGGAATCCTGTCTTTCTAATTTTTAATCCTGACTTTGCTTTAGGATCATTACAAGATGTAGATTTTTCTGAAACCTTAATCCGCCCAGTTTGGGGTCATTGGGGTTGTTTTTTAGCTTTGTTTTTGGCTTTGTATTTTTATATTAAAAAAGACAATTCATTCAGCTCAAAATTCCTCATTTTAGTAATATTTACAAATTATATTACCGTTTTAATTAGTGCAACTAGAGGATGGTTTTTAGCCTTTTCATTTATTATTATTCTTTTTATAATTATTTATAGTGCCAGCAAAAAAAGCAAACTTATTTTACAGTCTGTTTTTGCTTTCTTACTGCTTTTTATATTACTATTTAACCTAAGTTCCGCTTTTCGAATTCAGACAATTTTAGCTACGGAAAGATTATTAACTTTGAAACTAATAGTTGAGGGAGATCCAACCGCAGGTGGTACAAACAGTAGGCTAACACGTAGAAATGACAAAGTTATGGATGAATTCCGGAAGCATCCAATTTTTGGAAACGGTTTTTCTACTAAAGCTTTTGAGGTAAACGATCAGCACGTTGGAAATCAAAATATACTTATGGAAGGAGGAATAGTTGGCTATTTAGTTAATGCCTATATCTGGTTTAGTATTTTATACGTTATCTATAAATTCCATATCATCAGCAAAAAGCAAAGATACTATAATAGAGAATTATTATTATTATTAATAGCATTCGGTGGTTTATTTATAATTCATTCAAGTTCATCCGCTATATTTGGGCATATGTTATTAATCCCTCATGCATTTAAATTTCTTTTTATATCATATATCTTTGGGATTTTTAATTGTATCTTATTCATAAACAGAACAGAAATAACTCAGAATTAATATGATAAATAATAAAATAGTAATAATAACTTTAAATTATAATCAGAATAGATATACGCTTAATTGCATTAATTCTATTTTGAAATCGAGTTATGATGATTTTCAAATTATATTAGTTGACAATGGATCTACTAATATGAACTATCATGAACTTGAAAACCTCCTTCCGAAGGACTCACGAATCTTATTAAGAAGAATTGATCAAAATAGAGGATATGTGGGAGGAATTAATTTTGGCCTAAATGAAGGCTCTAAATTAAATCCTGATTTTTATGTAATTATGAATAATGATACACTCATTGATAGTAATGCAATTGAAGAGCTAATTTCCACGGCGGAAAAGTATCAGCAAAAAGCAATTGTAGCAGGGAAAGTATATCATTTGGATGACCCGAATATTATCCAGCAAACAGGTACCCTTTTTACGGATTTAAGATATCTAAAAGGATACTCTCCAGGGAAAAATGAAAAGGACATAGGGCAATGTGAAGAAGAATCAGAGAGAGATTCTCTTGATGATATTTTGTGGGTTTTACCAAAAGAAATTTTTCATGAATTAGGGTATTATTGTGATTATTATTTTATGTATGCAGAACAAGGCGATTATGCGCAACATGCCAGAAGAAAAGGTTATAAACTAATTTATACTCCTAAAGTTAAAATATGGCATAAAGGTAGTGCTACATCCGGTAAAGGAGATAGAAGGGCATTACCTATTTGCTATTGGCAAGCTAAAAGTAGTTTTATATTCACATATAGAAATTTAAAGTTTAAATATTTTATGATCCGTAATTTTATCCTATTTTTTAAGATGATTGCTAAAATGATAGTATTTAAAGGTGAAGAAAAAAAACGCACTATTTCCAGTTTTAGAGGATATTTGGCAGGAATAAAATGGATTATAAATAAAAAAGCCGATACAGGATATAATCCATATATAAATAAATAGTTTAATACCATTTGCCAACTTTAACTAAATAATATGATCAGTAGAGAAGAGAAATATAAAGAGTTTATAAAGCTTGCTAAGGATGCAGAGCTTGGAGGCGGGTATGAAAAGATACTTAAACAACGAAAACGAAATAGGCTTACAGCACGTGAGCGAATTAATTTATTCTTAGATCCTGGTTCATTCACTGAAGCAGATAAGTTTGTGAGACATTTTAACCATGACTTTGGTATGGAAAATAAGAGATTCTATGGCGATGGTGTTGTTACCGGATATGGATATATTGAAAGTAGACTAGTATATATATTTTCTCAGGACTTTACTGTTTTAGGTGGTACCTTAAGTCGGTCTAACGCAGATAAAATTAAAAAAATTATGGAGATGGCATTAAAAAATGGCGCTCCAATTATTGGTATAAAAGATTCTGGCGGTGCTAGAATACAAGAAGGGGTTGATAGTATGGCTGGTTATGCTGATTTATTCTATTTAAACGTGCAATGCTCTGGTGTAATCCCTCAGGTTTCAGCAATAATGGGACCTTGTGCTGGAGGAGCTGTTTATTCCCCTGCATTAACTGATTTTATCCTAATGGTTGAAAAAAGTAGTTATATGTTTCTAACAGGGCCTAATGTTGTTAAAGCAGTTCTGGAAGAAGAAATTTCAATGGAAGAATTGGGAGGCGCTACAACTCATAATGAAGTAAGTGGAGTTGCTCATTTTCAGGCTAAAAGTGATGAAGCAGCAATACTAATGCTTCGTAATCTTATAAGCTATTTACCTTCCAACAATACAGAAAAACCACCTAAGATTGAATCAAATGATAATATAAAAAGAGAAACTCATCGTATTATGGATATTATACCTGAGGATAATACATTGCCTTATGATGTAAAGGAAGTTATACATGAAGTTTTTGATAAGGACAGTTTTTTTGAAGTTCATTCTCTTTTTGCTCTTAATATAGTAATTGGATTTGCACGACTTGGAGGAGAATCTGTTGGAATAGTTGCAAACCAACCCTTATATCTTGCTGGAGCATTAGATATTGATGCATCTAGAAAAGCAGCCAAATTTGTAAGGTTTTGTGATTCATTTAATATTCCAATTATTTCATTAGTTGATGTTCCTGGGTTTTTACCGGGTATTGATCAAGAATTTAATGGAATAATTACTCATGGTGCAAAACTAATGTATGCATATTCTGAAGCAACAGTTCCTCTTTTAACTCTTATTACACGCAAAGGATACGGTGGCGCTTATGATGTTATGGCAAGTAAGCATCTAAAAGCTGATATGAATCTTGCTTATCCATCAGCTGAAATTGCAGTAATGGGATCTAGTGGTGCAGTTAATATCTTGTATAAAAATGCAACTGAAAAAGAAAAAATAAAACATAAAGAAAACTATGAAAGACAATTTGACAATCCTTATATCGCAGCTGAAAAAGGATATATTGATGATATCATTTTACCAAAGGATACACGTAAAGTATTATATAATGCATTAATTACCAACCAGAATAAAAAAGAAGAAAGAGTAGCCAGAAAGCATGGAAATATACCATTATAAATATTATTATGAATAATCAAATTTAACTTCCTTTTTTATAAAATAATATGAAAAAATATTTTATAAAAAAGGAAGTTAAATTTG
>JBHOSR010000032.1:0-24798 GCA_042584405.1 Bacteroidota bacterium | reverse complement strand
AAAGTGAAGATACCTCAATAAATACAAAAGAAACTCTAAGAGAACTTGCTATAAAGGAATCGGTTAAAGATGCAGTAAAAAAAGCTGTACTAATTTCAGAAACGGCAAATGTTGAATTGAGTAACATATATAAAATAATATATGGAAATTCTTGGGACTTCCCAATGGCACCTATGAGTGATGAACTTGCTTGTGAACAAATTGTAGAGTTTGACTCAATGAGCGAATCCAGTTTTTCATTTCAAGGAATTGATTTTAATCCAAAAGAAATTTCAATTAAAAAAACCATTACGGTTGTATGGAAAATTAAAGAGAAATAGTTCGCTGTTTAACTTTTCTCAAAAGAGCTTTTTAATAGTATATTTTTTTGAGTCAAATCAAAAAATTAAGGTCTCTTCATCTATTTAAAAAAGGTTCAAGAGGATTAGTTAATATTTCCCCATTTGTTTAAAGGAGGACTTAGTATACAAATTAAATCCTAATTACTCTTTTTGGCTTTATTTCTTCTATTTCCAAAATAAATAGCAGCACCACCAGTAAAAAACATTAACAAACTGTATATGGCAGGAGTAATAGCATATTCACTATTGCTGAGTAAAACAACAGCAATTGTAATGGCTAAAGTCCCATTCTGAATTCCTGATTCAATGGATATTGAAACCGCTCTTCGGTCCTTAATCTTGAAAAGTTTAGCAGAATAGTATCCAACCAACATAGTAGAAATATTTAATATTAAAGCAACGAGTCCGGCTTGCTGAAAGTAAGGTATTACATTTTCTTTTTCTTTAATTACTATTCCAATAATAACTAATGCAACAACAATACCTGACGCCTTTCGAACAGGGTTCTCCATACGGCGTGCAAAAGCTTCATTGTATCGACGTATTATCATACCAATTGCAATAGGAATAACAATAATTACAAAAATCTGTATGATGGTTTCAACCACATCTAACCGTATTATTTGTCCTTCGTCGAGAAATTGTATTAAAGCAAAGTTTACAATAAACGGAATAGTTAAAATGGTAATAAAGCTACTTATGGCAGTAAGCGATACTGATAATGCCAAATCTCCTTTTGCCAAATGAGCAATTAAATTAGATGTTGGTCCACCTGGACATGCTGCCAAAATCATAATTCCTATGGCTATTTCTGGTTTTAATGGAAATAGTAATGCAATAGTAAAACCTATAATTGGTAATATAATTAACTGATTTACTAGGCCAACAATTATTGCTTTAGGGTATACAAATATTCGCTTAAAATCTCCCATAACTAATGATAATCCCATACCAAGCATAATAATAATAAGCGAAGCGGCTAAAATAATTGTTGAAGCTTTATCCATGACTTAGAGCGTTATTTTGAAGTGGAAAAATAAGGAAATTTTTTAATAAAAGACCTTGTAATACTATGCAAAACTCAAACTTTTTGCATACTTGTAAAATTAAATTCGCATAAAATATGCAGATTTAACGATATATTACTAACTTTGTGTATACATTAATTAAAATTATTAGTCATGAGTAACGGTACAGTAAAATTTTTCAACAATGCTAAAGGATTTGGATTCATCACCCCTGACGATGGAGGTAAAGATGTTTTTGTGCATAAAAATGGATTAATTGATAACATAACTGAAGGAGATAAAGTAAGTTATGAAGTAGAAGAAGGTCAAAAAGGATTGAACGCAGTAAATGTCAAAGTGGTATAATATTATTCTTTGATTTTATAGTATATCAAAAAGCCTGTTAATTTCAACAGGCTTTTTTATAAAATAAAATATTCATTGAACAATAATTGATTTTATATCTAAGTTTTTTAATTGAGCAACTTGTTTAAACCCTTTCAATATGAAAAGATTATTTATAATATCACTTTCCTTAAGTGCTATTCTAGCATTTTCGTGTAAATCAACTAAAAATATTGAATCTTTAAAAAGTGAAGATACCTCAATAAATACAAAAGAAACAGAATCGCCAACTCTACTAAAGGACGGTAGTTCATTTGAAAATGCAATTGTGGTTAAAAGCATAGCAGAAGAATATCAATACGTGAGTAAAGTTTGCCCAAATTGTTCAATGGTAATGCAATCTCTGGTTTTCGAAAAAGATAAACCGTACGATATTCTTGAATTCCAAAAAACCAATGACGAAACAGTGCATTATTATTTCGATATTTCGAAGTTTTATGGTAAGTGGTAAGACCATTTTATAAATTAATTATTCTTTGCTGATTTATTTGTATTGTTTATAGTTGAAAACTTTTTAATAAGTTAGTTTGCCATAACTTGACATAGGGGTATAATATTCAATAAATTGTATTGAAATATCTAAAGATTATTTCCTATGGAAAACAACTTGATATATAAGGTATACGAGTTTTTTAATTATATTATTCACCCACATGATATAAAACTTTCTTCCGAAGG
This sequence comes from Bacteroidota bacterium, assembly GCA_042584405.1. Taxonomy (GTDB): domain Bacteria; phylum Bacteroidota; class Bacteroidia; order Bacteroidales; family UBA12077; genus UBA12077. Next base: position 22,367 of record JBHOSR010000032.1, on the reverse strand, counting down.
TGTACGTCTTGAAAAAATATGTCCGGTAACCGGACTAGATATTTCTATGCAACCTAGAAATAGCAAATTTCTGAGTACTTCAGGAGTAAAATGGTACTACGAGAATGATAAAAAAATATTTGATAAAACTTTAGCGCCCAGGTTGACCGAAAGATGTAAAGATAAAGATGTAAATAAACAATTCAGAGCTATTGCACACAGTATAAGAAATGCAGATAGTAATCCTCGTAACAATACCAGAAGAGCTATTCGAAAACTACTTGATGATAAGTACATTCTGTTCAATAACATGCAACTAATTGATAAAACCAAACTCCAGGAAGCAGGAATGAGGAGTACTTCTGATTCGTAAGGAATCAAAACCAATAGTTAGCGTGGACGTGTAGTCTATGTATTATTTACTAACCGTACTTTTCGCCCCATGAAATTAATTTCTTATCTTAAGGATTTTTAATCCAAATATTAATTCTAAACTTATACTTATGAACATTCTAAAAATTAAAACCTTAACAAGTTTATTTGCATTAGTAATTATTGCTAATTTTTCAATAGCACAAAAAGTAACTACAGAAGAATTTTTAAACGAAAAACCATTAGAAAATTTAACGGTTCATAAAACTTTCGATAATATTTTAAGTGCTGCAACACCTATTGAAACTAAATTAGGCAAACAAATTAAAGGCGCAGTAAACGATAAAAGCCCGGTAATGTTGGTTGCGGGCGAAAAGGAATTTCCCACACCTTACGTAGTACATAAAATAACCAATATAAAAGAGAGAATCACAGTGGAGCTTTATTCACTAGGCGATATGGCAGGCTTTAAAAAAGTTATTATGTTTCCAATTATTTTTATTTATAACGAAAATGGAGTTCTTATGGAGCAAACGAAATTAAATCTATACGAGTCTCGCGCTCCTACTGGTAAATATCCATATCATATTTTTGCTTCGTGGATAGTAGATGTTCCGCAACCAGGTAATTATTACCTTATAATTGCAGCCGATAATTCTTCAACCGATGAGGTTGGATTATATGCATCAACAGGTTATGAGAATGCTTCAGGTGTTAGCAAAGCAGGAAAAGGTTGGCTAACAAATTATTCATGTAAAAGAAGTACCTATGGCAAATATAGACTTACAGTAAAATAATCTATTTATTCATTTGCTATTAAGAGATAATATATAAATATTATGTATGGTTGTAGATAAAATTGAAAATTCAAAAACCTACGAATGCACGCATTCGAGATTTTCCAAGGCGTTTGAATTTATTCATAAAACTGATTTTTCAAAGTTGGAAGATGGTAAATACACAATTGAAAATGAGGATATTTTTGCAATTATTCAGCAATATAATACCAAAGATTCAAAAGAAGCCAAATTAGAGGCTCATAGAAGATATATTGATATACAATATATTCATTCAGGAGTTGAATTAATAGGAGTAGCAACACTTAAAAATCAAAAAATTATTTCTGATGATCCAGAAAAAGATCTTATATTTTATGAAGGTGAAGCCTCTTTTATTAAAATCAATGCGGGAATGTTTGCCATTTTTTTCCCAGAGGATATGCATATGCCTGGAATAAATTATGTTAAATCTGCACCAGTGAAAAAAGTGGTTATTAAAGTGAACGTTAAATCCTAACTTTTTTCAAAAATGTAAAAGATAGTTACATTACTTTTAGTAATTTCATGCACCAAGAAAATTGAATAATTCTAATTAAAAATAATAATATGAAAAAAACAGCAATTTTAGTATTTACTTTCATTGGTTTAATGATTGTTGTAGAATCAGCAGCACAAAAAGGAAAAAAAGATAGATTGGAAAGCGAAATTGATACAGTAAGTTATGCTATAGGAGTTAGCATAGGCACATCGGTAAAACAGCAAAATTTACCAGATCTTAATATCGATAAAATTTCAGAAGCCATAGAAGATGTTTTGAATAGTATGGAACTTAAACTAACATTAGAGCAATCACAAATGATACTTACTGATTATATTAAAACTATTCAAGAGAAGTTGAAAATGGAAAACATGGAGAAAATGGCTTCTTTTTTAGAAGAAAATAAGAAAAATCCTGAAGTAGTTGTATTACCTAGTGGGTTACAATATATGGTGATTGAAGAAGGTGAAGGTCAAAGTCCATTGCCAGAAAGTCAGGTAATTACTCATTACAAGGGTACCTTATTAGATGGGACAGTTTTCGATAGTTCATATGAAAGAGGTGAGCCAATAACATTAAGTGTTAGTCATGTAATTAAAGGTTGGCAAGAAGCACTTGTGCTAATGAAGCCTGGTTCAAAATGGAAGTTATTTATTCCTCCATATTTGGGATATGGTGATAGAAACGCTGGTTCAATTCCTCCAAACTCTCTTTTAATTTTTGAAATAGAACTAATTGGTATCGAATAGTTTAATTTCAGAACTGTTATTCAATTTATATGAATATAAGAATGATTTTTAAAATCAATTATTGTATATAATTAAGTAATTAGCACAGACATATGTTCTGTGCTTTTTGCTATTTGCTTTTCTTTAAGTATTTTCAAGTTTTCAAAAAAGTAATAATTATGGAATATACCTTCATTGTAATTATTGTTGTAGCATTTATTTTCTTATATCTGTTTTTATATTTGATTCCAATTGGTCTTTGGTTTCAGGCATTAGTATCTGGTGTACAAATTTCGTTACTTCAATTAATTTTTATGAAATGGCGTAAAGTTCCGCCTCAGCTAATAGTTAAGATGTTAATAACAGGAGTTAAAGCGGGTATATCATTGAAACGGTATGAGCTGGAGGCTCTATATTTAGCAGGAGGTGATGTTCAGAAAGTTGTATTTGCAATGATATCCGCAGAGAAGACTGGTAAAGAGCTTAGTTTTGAGGATGCTGTTGCTGCTGAATTTAATAGAAATGATGTAAAAAAAATAATTGAAAAATACCAACTAGAACCTCATCCCGAAGGTGGGTATTATTGTGAGATCTATCGTTCCGATCAAGAGGTAAAATCATTTGCTAATCGAGAAAATAGAAATGCTGTTACACATATTTATTTTCTATTAAAAGAAGGACAAGTTAGTAGATTTCATAAAGTTTTACACGATGAAATATGGAACTTCTACGAGGGATCACCTCTTAAATTGATCGAATTTGACGGAGACAATATTAAGGAAACAATTTTAGGTCAAGAAAATGGGACTTACGTTTCGGTGGTAAAAGGAGGTGTTTTCCAAGCAGCCGAAACAACAGGAATCTATACACTCGTAGGTTGTTCAGTTGCTCCAGGTTTCGATTTTAAGGACTTTTCTTTTTTAGACGATGAACCACAATTGTTGTCTAATTTAAAAAACCAATTTCCGGATTATCAACATTTATATTAGAATAAATGTAATAATTTGTCTTGTTCTATAGTGTTTCAATGATTTCCATTGCAGCTTTAAGTCCATCGGCAGCGCTTGAAATAATTCCACCGGCATATCCGCTTCCTTCACCAATTAGGTAAAGGTTTTTAAAACCTCCACATAGACCATTTTTTTCTCTTAAAACCTGTATAGGTGCCGAGGTCTTGCTTTCAAGACCCATGATGTTTCCCGTTTCGAAACCTTTAATTTTACGACTAAATTCTTTAAGGCTTTCCCTTATTGATAAACTAACTTCTTTAGGTAATAATTCCCATAAAGGTGCAGGCATTAAACCCAACGGATAACTACTTTCAGATTTTCGAGAAGGAGCTTTTTTTCGAATGAAACCCTCAATAGTGCAAAAGGGTGCTTTAAATCCATTGGAATAATTATAAAAAGATCTTTCCAGATTTTCTAACCAATCAAGTGCTTCTAAAGCAGAAATTTCTTTACAAAGTAATTTTTCAAGGTTTACCCCAGCTACACAAGCAGCATTGGCGAATTTTGCATTACGTTGGTACAAACTCATCCCATTTACAATATTGATATTATTATACGCTGAGGCTGGTACAACTACTCCTCCTGGACACATACAAAAAGTGTACACTGGAAGTTGTCCATCAATATTTGAAGTTAAGCGATATTCGGCTGCTTTTACTCCTGGTAACTGTTTATTACCCCATTGGGCCTGGTTTATAATTTCCTGTGGATGTTCAACGCGAGATCCCAATGCAAAATTTTTAACCCGAAATTGTACTCCACGCTTTATTAACATGCGATAGGTTTCAAAAGCTGAATGACCCGGAGCTATGAATAAAATATCAGTTTCAAAACTTCCTTTGTTGGTATATACTGTATTTACTTTTCCATTTATTACTTTAATATCTTCAAGCATGGTTTCGAATAGAATCTCACCACCTAATTCTTTAAATTCACTACGTAGGTTTTTTACTATTTTTCTTAGATTATCGCTTCCAACATGTGGGTGAGCCATATATTCTATTTCTTGAGGAGCTCCGGCTTTGACATAGCTCGATAAAATAAACTTTCGTTCAAGTGAAATGTGTTTTGATCTTGATGTAAGCTTCCCATCTGAGAAAGTTCCAGCACCACCTTCGCCAAAAGAATAGTTGCTAATAGGATTGAATTGTCCTGTTTCTTCAAAATGGTTTATTCCTTCTGCTCTTTTTGAAACATCAGTTCCGCGTTCTATAATAGTAGTGTTAAATCCTGCTTTTAGCAATGCAAAGGCCGCAAAGAAACCTGCGGGCCCGCTTCCAACAACAATAACTTTTTTATCCCTTTTTTTAAAATGGATATCTAATTCTTGGATTTGTTCTGGTTCACTTCCTTTTAATTCTTTTGAAGTAACAGTTGCTCTAACTACCCAATGTATATTATGTTTTTTCCTAGCATCAAGACTTTTATTTTCAATCTGATATGAAAAGTTCTGTACTCGAAGTTCTTTTCTTATCTTTTTTTCAAGTTGCACTGTTGTAAAATCAGTTGGTAATTTAAGTATAATCTGTTTATAACCCATTTTATTAAGTTTAGTAGTACAAATATCTATGTAATAAAGCAATAAACAAAAACCAAATTGAAATAATGATAGTGACCTTATTAATGGTTATAGAGATGACATGAGAGTAAATACAATAGGCCCTATAAACATTATGCGTGGCGATAACGACTTCGATGGTGAGATACGTTGGTATATAAACATCGGATATCCATTTTAATTACCTAATTTTTTACTCCTTATTTAACTGTCTGTATTCGAACACAAATGTGCAAAAATGAACAATTGAGATTCTTTTGAAAAACAAATGTATTCTCTTACACTTTGTTATACAGATATATATGTACGATGGCATTATAGTTGTACAAATACGTGTGGATTTATATACTTTTTTAATACTGAGTTTATAATTAATATAAAAATAACTATGAAAACAATTATTCAATTACGATTCTTATTGACCATGTGCAGTGTAATGATGATATTTCCTCTTTATGCACAAACCGGAAATAACACTAGTATAGGTCGAATCTCTCCTGGTGAAATTGATTTTGCAGGATTTAAATTAAACAGTGATGCTACTGTTAAGATTGAAGGAACAGGAGCTTCTTTTGAGAAATGGGGAAATAATTTGGCCTTTTATGGTTGGATTATCGAGAGCGAATCAAGAGAAGTAGTATGGAATCTTCTAGATGAATATGATGAAGAATATTTCCACGGTGAAGGTTCTTTTACTTTTAACGCCGATTTAAAGTTAAAAAAGGGATCTTACGAAATCTATTATACAGGAATGTACAGTAATTCATATTATAAATATCAAGTAAATACTTTTAGTGATGTTGTTCATGAAGTAGTAAAGGCAATTGTCGACGATGATGATAATCCATACTATCAGAAAGAAAAATATTTTATGAATGTAAGCGGTGGTGATGATTTTTCAGTTAATAACGGAAGAGAGTACATAGATAAAATGGTAAATAAATCTATTGTTTCTTTTGTTCGTACTGGGGATGATGAGGTGGAAAGAAAGGATTTTGCACTTAGCAAAGAAACTAAATTGTACATTTATTGCCAGGGCGAAAGAGATGGAAATGAGTTTTATGATTTTGCTTGGATTTATGATTTAAAAACTCATGAAAAGATTTGGCCAACTAGTTTAACTGATTATGATCGTGCTGGAGGTGGTAGAAAAAACTTTTCGGTATTCCAGGAAGTAACACTTCCTTCAGGAGAATATCAGGTAAATTATGTTACTGATGGATCGCACTCATTTGAAAAATGGAATGTTATGCCACCAAATGATCCGCAATTTTGGGGTATTACTATTTGGTGCGATAGTGAAGACATGAAAAATATTTCTGAAAATACAACAGAATATATTCCATTGGTTGATTTAACAAAAGTCCGCGATAATGATTATGTTTCAAAAGGATTTGAATTAACACAAAATATGGATGTTAGGATCATATGTTTAGGTGAAATAGCTAATAATGAACCTGATGATTATGGCTGGATAATTGACGCAAAATCTCGAGAAACCATTTGGAAATTTTCACGATCAAAATCTGAATATGCCGGAGGATCTCATAAAAATAGAATTGTTAATGAAGTAATTTCTTTAAATAAAGGTAAATACATAGCATATTTTACTTCTGATGGATCGCATTCATATCAGGATTGGAATGCTGCCCCTCCACACGATCAAAAATTATGGGGATTAAGTTTATGGAATGTTAATGAAGAAGATAAAACCAAAGATGAATTATTTAGCCTAGAAGAACTTGTTGATAAAAATGTTATTGTTGAAATTACAAAAGTTAGAAATAATGAAAGGGAGTATGAGAATTTTACTATTGAAAAAGAAATGAAAGTTAGGATTTATGCTATTGGTGAGGGTGATGATGGATCTATGTACGATACAGGCTGGATAAAAAATATGGATACTGGTAAAATAGTGTGGGAAATGACATACAGAACATCTGAACATGCTGGTGGAGCTAAAAAAAATAGGATGTTTAATAGCAATGTTATACTTCCTGAAGGAAATTACAGACTTTATTTTGAAAGTGATGGCTCTCATTCCTATATGAATTGGAATGATGATCCTCCTTACGATCAAATGAATTATGGCATTAAAATTATAAGAGAATAGAAAACATAGAATATTGTAAGATATGGCTGTCCAAATATTTGGACAGCCTTTTTTATTTAGCAGGTTTATTATTATTTAATTTTAATTAAAACCTACTATTTTTGTTTTAATCGAATCGAAATAGGGACTTTCTAAATGATTTATATTGCTTTCTCCCCATTTTACTATTATCCTTTACCTAAGGGACATAGGTTTTCTATGGATAAATATATCAAAATACCTGAACAGCTTATAAAGAAGATGTTTTTACTGTTAATAAAATAACAATGTTCGAAGAATAACAATTAATGGTTATCTTTGCATCGAATGTAGTTCTTTAAACCTGTTTAAACCTATGTTAAGTATTGAAGAAATACTCGAAAAATATCAGTTTGTTCAAAGAGATAATTTAATTCCTATCCTTCAGAAGATACAAACCGAGTATGGATATTTATCTGAAGAAGTAATTATTAAAATCGGAAAATACTTAGATCTGCCAACCTCTAAAATATATGGAGTAGCAAGCTTCTATAACCAGTTTAGGTTTAATGTAAAAGGGAAATATCATATTAAAATATGCAATGGCTCATCGTGTCATATTAATACAAATATTTTAATAATAAAGGAACTTGAAAAAAAACTGGGAATTAAACATAATGAAAAAACCAAAGATGAATTATTTAGCCTAGAAGAAACTGCTTGTATGGCTGCTTGTGGTAAAGGACCTGTTATGCAGATAAACGACAAATATTATACTAAACTTACTTTTAAGAAGATAGCTGAAATAATTGATTTTTATGGTAGTCTAGAAGAGTAAAAAATGTCAAATGGTAATTTAAAATATAAAAATTTCTTAATTGAAAATGTTTTGCAACCAGATTCAATTAGCTCTGAAAAAGAGATCTTGAAAACCCTGGATATTATTAAACGCAAAAAGATCGGAAAAGCTATTATTACTATAAGTGTAAATTCGTCTTCAATAATAATGGGTGTGCTGCATTTAAAAGAAAGAATTGAAGAATTTCTAGTTGATCGAAATATTGAAGCCGATATTGTTCCTGTTGGAAGTATTGGATTGTGCTCATTAGAAACGATTATTTCAGTGCAGTTACCCGGAAAAAACCAACTCTTTTATAAGAATGTTTCACCAGAAAATATTATATCAATTCTCGATAGAACCTTTAATAATGCTATTCAGATAGAGAATGTTTTAGGTCAATTGAAAGATGATATTAACAATCCCTGGGAACATACAGCTTACTTAGATGAATTAAGGTATTTTAAAAATCAACAAAGAATAATTTTAAAAAACTGTGGGTTTATTAATCCGGAATCAATAGAAGAATATGTTGCTAATGAAGGATATCGCTCTTTTTGTAAAGCTATTAGCAGATTTACACCTGAAGAGGTATGCATTCTGATTGAAAAAAGCATGCTTCGTGGACGTGGAGGAGAAGGATTCTTAACTGGTAAAAAGTGGAAGATAGCTCGTGAGACACTCAGCAATCAAAAATATATTATCTGTAATGCAGGAGAAAGTGATCCTGGAGCATTTATGGAGCGATTATTAATTGAAAGTGACCCACATAAAGTTATCGAAGGTATTGCGATTGCTGCATATGCTATTGGTGCACAAAAGACTTTTATTAACATTGAATCTGAATATGAATTAGCCATTAGTCGTATTAAAAATGCTATTCAACAAGCAAAAGAGTTTGGATTATTAGGACATGATATAATTGAAAGCGGTTATAATCTTGAAATAATTGTTAAGAAGGGAGCAGGTGCTTATGTTTGTGGCGAAGAAACCGCACTAATTAGTAGTATAGAGGGAAAGCGGGGAAAACCACAATCAAAACCACCATATCCTGCTACAAACGGTTTATACAATAAACCCACCGTTATAAATAATGTGGAAACTTTAGCTAATGTTCCAATTATAATTGAGAGAGGAGCACACTGGTATAGATCAATGGGTACAAAGGAGAGTAAAGGAACAAAAGTTTTTTCTATTTCTGGAAAAGCTGAGCTTAATTGTTTGGCAGAAATAAAGATGGGGACCAAACTTCGCGATGTAATTTTTCGCATAGCAGGTGGTATTAAAAACGGAAAACGTTTTAAAGCAGTTCATATTGGTGGTCCCATAGGAGGTTGCCTAACTGAAAAACATCTTGATATCTCAGTTGATTATGAATCAGTAATGCTGACTGGAATTTCTTTGGGGTCTTCAGGAATGCTGATACTCGATGAGGATAATTGTATTATTGATACGGTTAAATATTTCATGAATTTTATGAAAAACGAAAGTTGTGGAATATGTATTCCTTGTCGTGAAGGAACCAGATGCATGCACGAAATACTAGAAAATATTTCCCAAAGACCTAAAGAAGATAATGAATATTCTACTTTGCAACGTTTAAAAGGAGTTGAGCAACTCGAAAGCTTAGCTGAAGTCCTAAAAGATACATCAATGTGTGGATTAGGTAAAAAAGCTTCAAATCCTCTTCTCAGCACATTAAAGTGGTTTAAAGAAGAGTATGAAGAGCATATTTTTGAACGTAACTGTAATGCGGGTATATGCCAGCAATTAAGGACATTTGAAATTGATGTTTTTGCTTGTACAGGGTGTAATTTATGTGCAAAGAAATGCCCTACTGGAGCCATATTTGGTACTACAAAAAATGCTCATTTTATTGTTCAGGATAACTGCATTGGTTGTGGTATTTGTGTGGAAACATGCAAGTTCTCAGCTGTTAAAAGTAAATAAGTGTTTTAAAAATAAAGTTATGCTTATTGATATAGAAGTAAATAATAAAAAGGTACAGGCTAAAAAAGGAGATTCTTTGCTTGAAACGCTTTACAGAAATGGTATAAAAATACCTACTTTATGTCGTATGGAAGGATTCTCTTCAACTGGAGCCTGCAGAATGTGTGTGGTTGAGGTTGAAGGAAAGTCTAGCTTAGTTCTTTCATGTTCACATTTTATTTCGGAATCTATTAAGATAAAAACACACTCTCCAAGAGTAATTCAAGCAAGAAAAATGCTTGTAGAACTTTTATTGTCAAATCATCCTGATGATTGTTTGTATTGCTCTAGTAATGGTAGTTGTGAGCTGCAGAATTTAGCAATTGAACTAAATATTAGCGAGCGAAGAATTTCTGGGAAAAAAATAAAAGCGTATATAGATAAGTCTAGTCCTGGAATTATTCATGATCCAGCCAAATGTATTCTTTGCGGTCGTTGTGTAAGAGTCTGTGAAGAAGTTCTCAATGTTTCAACCTTCGATTTTTATAAACGGGGTCATGAAATGTCTATTTGTACGAGCATGAATAAAGATCTTAATTTATCTAATTGCATTCATTGTGGACAATGTCTATTGTTGTGCCCTACAGGTGCTTTACACGAAAAGACAAATATAGATATTGTACAACAAATGTTAGACAACAAGGATGTTATGGTAGTTGTACAGCATTCACCAAGTGTTTCAACAACTATTGCAGATGAGCTAGGAATACGTACCGGAAAAGATATTAATGGAATACTGAACGCTATCTTAAAACGAATTGGATTTAATAAAGTTTTTGATACTGCTTTCGCTGTTGATATGGCAATTTGCGAGCAGACTGCCGAACTTGCTGATAGAATAAATAGCGAAGAGAATATTCCTATGTTAAGTAGTTGTTGTCCAGGTTGGATAAAGCATATGGAGCAAACTCATCCAGATATGATCGACCATGTTTCAACGACAAAATCACCACAACAAATAATGGGAACTTTAATAAAAAGTTATTATGCTGAGATATCACAAATCTCTCCTGATAAAATATTTTCAGTTTCGATTATGCCATGTCCTGCAAAAAAGTTTGAAGCTCAACGCGAAGAAATGACTCATAAGGGAATTTCCGATATTGATGCTGTATTAACTACGCGTGAACTAATAAAATTAATTAAAATCTTTGGAATCGATGTACACTCAATTGATGAGGAAACACCCGATAGTCCTTTTAATACAAGAAGTTCTGCTGCAAAATTAGTTTCAGTTACTGGTGGTTTAACTGAAGGTATAGCTCGCACATTAAGTTTTCAGTTAGCAAGTAAAGAATTAGAAAATCTTAAAATAACCGAATTAAGAGGTTTTAAGGAGAGAAAGGAAACCTTTTTAAAAATTGGAAAAAAAGAAATTGGATTTGCAGTTGTAAATGGTCTGAAAACAGCAGATAAAATAATAGCAGATGTGCGCGAAGGTAAAAGTAAATATCATTTTATTGAATTAATGGCTTGCCCCAACGGTTGTATTAATGGTGGTGGTCAGCCTTTCTGTAATGATGAAAAAGTTGTAAAAGGAAGATCAAAAATTATTTATGAACTTGATGAAAAGGAAGCAATTAATGTAGCTCATAAAAATTCAAAAGTTACTAATTTATATCATGATTTTTTTGAAGAACCACTCAGCGGGAAGGCTATTAAACTACTTCATACCAATTACAACAAGCGCGATGTTTTATTGTAGATTTTATAGTGTTTAAAAAGAGCAAACAAAACAGATCATAAGAGGCTAAATAGGATTATTAATCGTGAACCGAATTATATAATTAATATAATGAGTAGATAAATATCAACGGTAAAATTGTCAAAGGTTCAACTTTTACTGCTATATTGTCAATGTAATTATTTTTTGTAAATTAACAGGTTAAAATATTATTGCAATTATGAATAAACTTCCAGAAAAAACCATAGGAAGATTAAGTGAGTATCGTAGAACTTTACTAAATTGTTTAGCAGAGGGTAAAACACATATTTATTCGCACGAATTAGCAAACTTACATAATATTACCGCTGTTCAGGTTCGTAGAGATATTATGCTTATTGGTTATTCAACTACCTTAAAAAAAGGGTATGATGTAAAGGAACTAATTGATGTAATTGGAGAAATAATTGATACTGAAATAGGATTAAATGCAGCAATTATAGGAATTGGGAATTTAGGTCGAGCTATTACAGCTTACTTTAATGGAAAGAGAACAAAACTTAAAATCGCCGCTACTTTTGATACAAACCCTGATAAAGCAAACCGCGTTATTTCTGGTGTAAAGTGTTACCCTATGAGCGAATTAAATAAAATAATAAAAGAAAAAAATATTACAATAGGTATACTAACAGTTCCACCTGAAGACGCAGCAGCTGTATCAGAATCTCTTATAATGTCTGGTATTAAAGGAATCCTAAATTATACTTCAACCCCCTTAAATGTTTCGCCAAATGTATATTTAGAAGAGTATGATATGATTACTTCACTTGAAAAAGTTGCTTACTTCGTTAAACAGATTGAAGAATAAATTTCGAAAAGAAATAATGGATTTAATGGATTCCATTCATAAAGAACGCACTCTATGCAGATCCATAATTTTAAGATTAAAAAAATCTAAAAAATTTAATTAGAGTAAGCAAAGAATGAAACAAATGAATTTATTTTAAGAAACATTGAGCCAGTAGTATAATTTTTAGCAACGATTTTATTCCATTACTTCCCAAATCTTATTTTTTAATTCAACTATCTCGGGACTATTTAACTCCCTTTCTTTACTACGAATAGTGAATTTCTCTTTAATTTTTACTGGAGCCTTACTAAAAACATATATATCATTTCCTAAAAGTAAAGCTTCATCAATATCATGGGTAACAAAAATTACAGTTCGTGTATCAGTTTGCCATAATCGCCGGAAAGATTTCATTAAGTTTAGCTTTAATTTAAAATCCAAAGCTTTAAGGGGTTCATCCATTAAAATTAAGTCAGATGTGTAGGAGAATGCTCTAGCAATTGCAACACGTTGTTTCATTCCACCACTTAATCTTAAAGGATAATAGTTAATGAAATTTTCAAGCTCAACTAATCGTGCATATTTAGTCGCAATTACTTCTTTATCACTTTTGCTTAAGGAATCATTCAAAATAAATGCGATATTTTCTTTTACTGTTTTCCATGGTAATAACCTTGGCTCCTGAAAAATATAAGAAATGATTTTATTTTCAAATCCTGAAAAACTTCCACTATCTGATTTATTAGTATCACTAATCATATTTAATAGGGTTGTTTTTCCACATCCCGAAGGGCCTAGAATACAACTAATAGTGTTTTCTTGAATTTCAATATCGAAATTCTTAAACAGATTTACATCCTGAAACGATTTGTTTAGACCTTTTATAATTAATGACATATTATTTCCAAATTACAATGGATTTTTCCACTTTTCGTATCAGAAATTCAAACAGTGAACTAATAACAATAGCAATAATTGTCCATGCTATTACTTCATTTACAATTAAATAAGTTTGAGCTGTTTGCATTAAGGTACCAATTCCAAATTTTGGCTGACTAAGAACTTCTCCAATAATTATAGCTCTCCAACCAAACCCCATTGCACTCGATGCACCAGAAAATATAAAAGGAGTTATGGCTGGTAAATATACTTCTTTAACAATTTTAATATGATCGACTTTATAGATACGCGACATTTCTATTAAATCATGATCTACATTTTTTATTCCATCAATAACATTCGTGCAGATAAAAGGAAACATTGTTAAAAATGCTATAAATATTGCTACAAGATCAACTTTAAACCAGATTAGTGCTAACAGAATTAAAGAAATAACAGGTGTTGATCTTATCGTAACCAAAACAGGTTTTAGAAAAGCTTCAAAGGACGTATTTATTCCGGCAATAATACCTAACGATAATCCTAAAATAAAAGAGATTAAAAATCCAATTATTCCACGAAGTATGGTTGCTCCAATTATTCTTATAAAATTCTTTGAAATGAAAAGTTCTAATGTAGAAATTAAAGTAGATTCGGGTGAAGGTAAGATTAAATCGGAACTATAAACAACAGAAGCAATTTTCCATAGACCAATTAAAATTAGTACCGATATTAAAGATATTATTTTGTTTTTTGAAAAAGCTTTTTTCATTCAGGGTATGTAATTTTATCGAAAATTACGAATTAAATGGGACTTTAAAAATCAGAATAAAAAAAGGAGTGTTTTCAATGAAACTATTTGGTTAGATGTTCATTAATCTTCTTTAAAAGATAATCTGGTCTTACAGGTTTAGAAATATAATCATCGCAACCAAATTCTAATGCAATGGCTTCATCATCAGATAACGCAAATGCTGTAAATGCAATAATTGGAATATTTCTGTTAACGCTACGAATATACTTTGTAGCTTCAAGTCCTCCCATTTCGGGCATTCTTATATCCATTAAAATAACGTCAATATCAGGATTCTCTTCAAATATCTGAACAGCTTGCTCTCCATTTTCAGCATGAAAAATCTTTATATTGGTTTTTTTCATAGCTTTTTCCAGAATGATATAATTGTGTAATTCATCATCTGCTATTAAAATGCTTTTTTTACTCCAATCGTATTTATTAGAATCCATGTTTACCGAGATTTAATTTGTATTGATAAACGTATATTTTTAATTGTTAAAATATACAATAAATTTAAAAAAATAATTCCTATTCTAAGTTAATAAAGGTAAAAATTATCATCAGGAATTTTACCTCCGACAATATCTGGGTCTAAATCAAAAAAGATTTTTAAATATTCATTTATTTGATCCTTGATTTTATTTGCTTCCTCAAAATGTAAATTAGATCTTGGAATAGATGATTTTGCAACATCAACACTGGGTAATATGTTATATTTAACAATAAGTTCAGCTGCTTCAATACTATTTTCATTTACCCACTGTGTGGATCTTTTATAGCTTTCAAGGATTTCTTTTAATGCTTTAGGATTTTCCTTAACAAACTCTGTACTAACAAGCAATGCTGTTTGAGCTATGGGGGTAATATTCACTTTTTGCCATTCCTTATTTAAATCCATTATTGGATAAACACTCTTGTTTTTTTGCATTACTAAACTAACTAGTGGTTCTGAGATTACAGCTAAGTCGGCTTGATTTGCAGCAACTGCATTTGCTAAATCAATATGCGTTGGAAAAGAATAGTCTAAAATTACATCACGTTCAGGATCAATTCCATTTTTAAGTAATAAATATTTGAATAGAACATCAGGAGTCATCCCTTTTGCCATTAAATGAATTCTTTTTCTTTTTAAGTCATCCCAAGTATGAATAGTTGCGTCATTTCCAAATAAATAAAGCGTACCCCAAACAGGTATAGCGGCTAGTTGATAAGGTACATCCTTATTATACATAATAGCCGCCATGGTAGTTGGTAAAATTGCAAAATCAACTTCTTCTTTAAGCATGAGTTTTCGAACCTGAATTGGTTCATTATAAATGCTTATTTCAATATTAGCATTTTCGGTTTGATTTAAACTATCAATTATCCTTATCATTCCCATTGCAGAAGGGCCTTTAAGTGTAGCTATTTTAATTAATTGAGTTTTTGTTTTATTTGAATTACTGCAACTTGTTAATAAAGAAAACAGAATAGCTGTGAATATTATTTGAATTCTCATCAGAAATGAATTGATATTTGCATTAAATATATATGATTCCTATAAACTAAGTGTTAATTTAATATAAGTATTTCGACCAGGTTGAACATGCCTTGTTCCGTAATACTCACCCGTAGCTGCACGAATACCTGGATCAACATACTCCTGATCAAATAAATTTTTAATTAAAACAGAAACAGCAATGTGATTATTAAACAGGTTTTTTGACGTAATAGATAAATTTGAAATATAGTAACCATCTATTTTTGTATAAGGATTAGTAATAGATGTGGATCGATCGCCGACAATGTTTTCAGTAAAACTAAAAATTAATAAATCAATCAACTGATATCTAAAACCTATATTCCCTTTATAATTAGAAATATTAGGAATTTCATTACTAACGTTATTCTCGCTATAAGTAGCATCTTGCCATGTAAAATTTAAAAAGCAAGAAAAATCATTTGAGAAATATGCTTTGGTTTTTAATTCAACTCCAAGTATTTGAGCAGAACCAACATTCTGATTCTGAAAATTATCTATTCCATCACCAGTAACATCACCAACTGGAACATTTGATACAATCATATTCGATAGCTCATTATAATAGCAATTTCCTTCTACCATAAGATTTTTATTGAATTGATATATTATTCCTAACTCACTGTTTATTAATTTCTCTGGTTTCAACTCTGGATTTTGCACTCTTATGGTTGTTTCACTGAAAAGTTCAAAACTATTAGGTGCTCTATAAGCAGTTCCAGCCAATCCTTTTAGGGTTAATTTTTCGGATGGTTTGATAACTACCCCACCTCGAGGATTTGTAGTACCGCCATAAATATTATTATAATCATATCGTACACCGGCAATAAAATTTGTTTGTTTAAATAAACTTGTTTTTAAACGATATTGTACAAAAGCAGCAGAATTATTGTAAATATTAAATATACGATCATCTTTACTTAATAATCTCATAATAGTATAATCCTGATCGTCTGATAAAACTTCGGTAGGCCTATATCCTTGTTCTACATTGCTCTGCTCGTATTGTATTCCAGTTATTAAGTCATGCTTTTTATTAAACTGGTAATCAAACTGTATTTCACCTCCTATACTATTCGACCAATGAGCATATACATCTCTACTAAATTTGTTGTTACCAATATAATCGTATTCATAACTGTCGTCAGCTATTTCCGATGTTCTGTAATAAAGTTTTACTTTAAATTCTGTTTTATTATTAAAGTTAAGATTGTATTTAATAAAGAGTGACTGTGTTACACTATGCCATAATCCAGGATATTCACCATTTATGTTTGTTTGCGCTCCACCTAATGAATCACCTTCAGTATTTTGATAACCATAACCAGGTAATTGATAATAAGAGGGCGAGTTTGAGAATTGACCAATTCCCATTGGTCTATCAAATCGGTGAAAACCAAATAGGACATTTTTATATTTTAATCTACTAACAATGGAATAGGCATTTTCGACATAACTACCTGTATAATTAGGATGTCTTTCTTTGAAAACAGGACCATCCGTATTATAAAGAGATCCAGCTAAGGTAAATTCTATTTCTCTATTTTTGGTTCCCGTAATGAACTTATCAAATTTTGTATTAAAAGAACCATAGCCTTTTTGATATTCCAAACCATCTATATCATTACCTTTTTTAGTTATTATATTTATTATACCGTTATAAGCATTGACCCCATAAAGGGCAGATGCAGGTCCCCATATAATTTCTATGCGATCAATATAGTGGAGAGAATATTGTGGTCCACCAAGTACATTACCTTCTAATATGTTGTTTTCAATAATTCCATCAATCATTAAAAGCGTTCTTTTATTTTCTGCTCCATAAGATCCACGTTGTGCCCAAATTATTGGAAAGGTTCCTTGTACATTTACTATATCAAATCCTGGAATATCTTTTAAAATATCTTCTATAGATTCATAATTTCTTTCCTGAATTTGTTGCGATGTAATTACCATAATTGTAGCTGGAGCTTCATTAATGGGTTCTTCTTTTTTTGAAGCTGATGTAACAGGAATATTCATTAATTCATGCAATGATAATTCAAATAAAAAAGTAAGACTATCTTCTTCTTGAGCTAATGCATTAGAAAGAAGAAAAAGAAATAATATTAATAATATGATTAAGCGGCGAACAATTAGCATGGGGCAACTAATTTTAATCAATACAAGTTAAGGAATAATCGAGTAAAAGTCTATTTTAAGTTATTATTTAAAATTTAATTTATGGAAATAGGAACCCAAATACCTGATAAATATCATTTGCAATTTGAACAAACTCGATGTATCTTTGTTAATTAATTAACAGTAATATTAATTATCTATATCTAAGAAACGGAAACATTTCTGTTTCAAGGTTAAAGAATTAAATCTAATCCGGAGGAAATCTGATGGAAAAGAGAATTGGAACTGCACTTATTTTAATTGAAAACACCAATATCGTTCAGCAGATGAACGAAATTGCATTCAAACATTCCAACATTATTATTGGCCGACAAGGTTTACCTCGGAGTAACGGTCAAAACATTATTTCTCTTGTTCTTGAAGGTACAACAGATGAGATTGGTTCTTTAACCGGTCAACTTGGACGCTTAAAAGGTATTCAGGTTAAATCAGTGCTTTTAAAGAATAAGAATAATGATGAAGATATCTAAACTTATAATTTTTATATTCTTTGCTTTAAATTCATTTTCTCAGGAATATGTTTTAAAAGGTATTGTAATGGATTCCGAAACCAACGAAAAATTAGGTGGAGTTCATGTTCATTTGATTTCTGATGAACTTAGTATAAAGTATAGTTCAATTTCTAGTTTGAATGGAGAATTTACCATTAAGGGAATTTATAATGGAAGTTATCAACTCCTAACTTCATGCATTGGTTATAAAAATTACAATATTATTCAAATAGTTAATGCTAATGTTGCAATTGAGATCCTTTTAGAAAGGCAAGTTATAAATCTTGGAGAAGTAGTTTTTAGCAGCTTACGAACCAATCAAAAAATTAGAGAAATTCCTGTACCTCTCGAAATTGTTGATAAGAATCAAATTGAATTGTCATCCTCTTTTACAGCCTCCGATGTATTAGAAACAGAACCAGGAATTGCTTTATCTCGAGATGGTGTTTGGGCAACAGGAATAAGTATTAGGGGATTAGGCCAACAAAGAATTGTTATGCTTGTTGATGGAAATAGAATCGAAACATCAACTGACCTAATGGCTTCAATGTCTTTTTTTGATGTCGATGATTTTGAAAGAATTGAAGTAATTAAAGGCGCATCTTCATCATTATATGGTACAGGAGCAATGGCTGGTATTGTTAATGTGATAACTAAAGAAGCATATTTTAACTCATCTACATACTTTAACGGTAGTTTTAATTCGGGATTTAGTTCAGTAAATGAATTATTTACCCGTAAGCTTACTTTTAATTCAGGTTCTGAGAAGTGGTTTGCATCAGTAAGTGGTTCGTTGCGAGATGCTAAAAATATTAATACACCAGAAGGTGAAATTAAAAATAGCCAGTTCGAAGATAAAAGTTTATCTGCAACTGCCGGATACAAAGTAAAAGAGAATCAAGTATTTAAATTAAAATATCAATATTTTGATGCTGATGATGTAGGCGTCCCAGGTGGCGATGCTTTTCCTGGACCAGCAACAGCAACATATTCTGATGCAAAACGATTGATGGTTTCAGGTAATTATTCAATTGAAGATATTTCTGATCAATTCAATCTTCTAAATTTCAGATATTTTCATCAATCAATTATCAGAGATGTGAATCTTAATCCAAATACCGTTAATTATAATCAGGATAGCACCGTTAAAACTACTCCAGAATATTTCACTCCAAGCGGAACGCATGTAACTGATGGTGTCCAAATACAAACTGATTGGAGCTTTAGTCAGAACAATAATCTTATAGCCGGAATTGATGTTTGGAGACGAAAGTTGTCTACCAGTCGTGAAAAATTTATACGATCAGATATCTTAGATGCAAATGGAGATATTATGGCAACAAATAATATTGTTCGCGGAGAAACTCCAATACCTGAATCATGTTTTGGGAGTTTAGGTATTTATTTGCAAAACGAACAAAAATTCTTGGATGATGACTTGAAATTAATGATAGGTGGACGAATAGATGGCATCCGCATAGCAAACGATCAGGCATTAGATTACGATTATTTAATTATAAATGGCACAAGAAATGATTCTCCTCCAAATCAACGAATTACTTTTGAAAAAAACGAAGAATACAAAATATCATGGAGTGCGAATCTAGGTATATTATATGCTCTTACAAGTGAGATGGATTTAAGCATAAATGCAGGGCGATCATTTCGTGCACCATCATTAGAAGAAAGTTTTAAATATATCGATCTTGGAAATTCGGTTCGATTAGGCGATCCAAATTTAAATCCTGAAAAGGGATATTCTTTAGACTTAGGTTTAAGAATATGGAAACCTAAATTTCAATTTAAAGCAAATGGCTTTGTAAACTGGCTTTCTGATATGATTGTTGAAGAATCTGGTGATTTTATCTATTCTTATACCACAGGAATTGTTGATACAATTCCTGCATTAATTAATACCAACATTGATGAAGCCAGATTATATGGACTTGATTTGAGTTTTCAGTATAACTTTTATAAAAATTTTGTATTGCATGGTTCAGGATCTTTCGTAAGAGGAGAAAATACTCAGAATAATACA
Organism: Bacteroidota bacterium; assembly: GCA_042584405.1. GTDB lineage: Bacteria > Bacteroidota > Bacteroidia > Bacteroidales > UBA12077 > UBA12077. The sequence goes on along the minus strand of JBHOSR010000032.1, from coordinate 2,088 downwards.
GATCTACCTTTAATTCCGCCTATGAATGGTCGTTTGGGTTTGAAATATAATCTCCCAAAATATTTTGGAATTGATTTGGTTGCTGTTGGATTTGCCGATCAAAATAAAGTGGTTGAAGGAGAATTAGAAACAAAAGGATATGCGAGATTTGATATTCGAATTAACTCAGTTCTAATGAATTTAGATTTTGCAAAGGTTCAGTTCTTTGGAGGAATAGAAAATATTGGCGATAGAGCATATACAAATCATTTGGCAACAAATAGGGGTTCAATTACCGTTGAACCTGGTAGAAATTATTATATAAAAGTGAAAGTTTTATTTTAACAAAATTCAATAAAACATGTTTTAATTAAAAGTGCAATAAATTAACAAATAACAATATGAAATTTTATCCAGAAAAATACAAGATAAAGGATCAGCGAATGAAGCCGTTTATTGATCCTGAAGAAATTTGGGATTATATTAATAAAACGGAGTCAACCCAGGAACGTGTGCGTGAAGTTATTGCAAAATCATTAAATAAAGAGAGATTAAATCTTGAAGAAACAGCAGTTTTAATAAATGCTACTGATCCTGAATTAATTGAGGAAATTAAGCAAGGTGCTAAAGATTTAAAAACGAAAGTTTATGGAAATCGTATTGTACTTTTTGCACCATTGTATGTAGGGAATAAATGCACAAATAATTGTAAATACTGTGGTTTTAGAGCTACAAATAAAGATGCAGTTCGTCAAACTTTATCTGATCAAGATTTAATTAAAGAGGTGGAAGCACTTGAAGATAATGGACAGAAGAGATTGATTTTGGTTTATGGAGAACACAAGCATTATTCACCCGAATTTATTGCAGATAATGTTAGAACAGTATATGGCGTAAAAAAAGGTAATGGCGAAATTCGTCGAGTTAATATAAATGCTGCGCCCCTGGAAATTGATGGTTTTCGCACGGTTAAGGAAGCTGGAATAGGAACCTACCAGGTATTCCAAGAAACTTATCATCCCGAAGAATATGCAAAATATCATTTGGGAGGTAAAAAGAGAGATTTTGATTATCGCTTAACTTCATTGGATAGAGCGCAAGAAGCGGGATTAGATGATGTTGGTATCGGCGCTTTATTTGGTTTATACGATTGGAGATATGAGGTTTTGGCTATGGTTCGTCACACAAATCATTTCGAAGCATGTTATAATGTTGGTCCACACACTTTATCTTTTCCAAGAATTCAGGATGCATCATCAATTGATGTTGATCCAAAGTATACGGTTAATGATGACGATTTTGTGAAGTTAATTGCCATTTTAAGATTAGCAGTTCCTTATACTGGAATGATTCTAACTGCACGTGAATCAGAACAAGTGCGCCGTGAGGTTATGGCTTTTGGTGTTTCGCAAATTGATGGTGGAACTAAAATAGAATTAGGATCATATCAAGAAAGTCAGAACGAAGAACAAAACTTAAATCGTGAACAGTTTGTTATTAGTGACAATCGATCATTAGCAGAAATAATCGATGAACTAATAGAAAATGAATATTTGCCTTCTTTCTGCACAGCTTGTTACAGATTAGGTCGAACAGGTGAACATTTTATGGAATTTTCAGTACCTGGATTTATTAAACGATTTTGCACACCAAATGCAATCCTGACATTAGCTGAATATATTGAGGATTATGCAACTTCTGAAGTAGCAGAAAAAGCATGGAAGATTATTGATAAAGAAATTAAGGGATTGGATAACGCAAAGGTTGTAGGTCAATTAAACGAAAGAATTAGTAAAATCAAAAATGGAGAAAGAGATATGTACTTTTAAACAGCTGTTGGCCTTTAGCTATTAGCTAATATTTATGTTAACTTGTAACTTTAAATTAAGATATGAAGGAAAAAAGAATTATTGGAATAAATGTTCTTGATCGCATTAAGGAAGCGGGAAGAACACAAAAAGTATTAAGTAAATATGCAACTTGTATTAAAACTCGTTTAGGTTTTCATGAATTATCTGAAGATGTTTGTAGCAGAAATGGATTTGTAATTTTAGAATTAACTGGAAAAAAATCTGATTGGGATAATCTTGAAAATGAGTTGAATGAAAT
>JBHOSR010000031.1:0-25358 GCA_042584405.1 Bacteroidota bacterium | reverse complement strand
CTTCTATTTTAAGAAGTAGTTCAAATGGATTAGTTGAGATTCTTCGTCAATCTTTTGATTTTGAAAAAGAAAATATTCTAGTTATTATTGATCAATTTGAAGAACTTTTTAGGTATAAAACAAGTAAAGATGATCAATCAACTTATAATGAATCAGAGGCATTTGTAAAATTGCTTGTAAGTGCAACTAGAACATCAGATGTTCCTGTATATATTGTACTCACAATGCGTTCTGATTTTATTGGTGAGTGTTCTCAGTTTCATGAACTTACAGAGTTAATTAATGATTCCAACTATCTGGTTCCACAAATGACTCGTGAAGATTTTAAAAGAGCTGTTGAAGGACCGGTTGCTGTTGGTGGAGCTAATATAGATGCTCAACTTGTTCAGCAATTACTTAACGAAGTGGGTGACAATCCTGATCAGTTACCAATTTTACAGCATTCACTAATGAGAACATGGGAATACTGGATGGATCATTCTGATCGTGATCAGCCTATTAGTATTGCCGATTATGAAGCGATTGGTAAAATGGAAAAAGCTCTCTCGGAGCATGCTAATGAGGCATATGATGAACTAAACGAGGATGGAAAATGGATTTGCGAGAGCATGTTCAAAACGATTACCGAGAAAGGGAATGATAACAGGGGAATACGCCATCCAACCAGTATAAATGATATTGCTTCAATTTCTAAATTTACACCCGAAGAAGTTATAAAGGTTATTAATCCATTTAGAGCTGCTGGCAGGTCGTTTGTTACACCTTCTCATGAAATTAAACTAAATAAGGATAGTATAATTGACCTTTCTCATGAAAGTTTAATGCGTATATGGAATAAGTTAAAAGTATGGGTTGATGAGGAATGGAACGCAGTACAAATGTATGTGCGATTATCTGAGGCTTCGGAAATGTATCAGTTAGGAAGTACAGGTTTATGGCGGCCACCTGATTTACAATTAGCACTAAACTGGAGAGAAAGACAAAAACCTACTTTAGCTTGGGCACAACGATATAATCCTGCATTTGAAAGAGCAGTTGTATATCTTGAAACCAGTGATAAAGTTTTTAAGGCCGAGGAAGAAAATAAAGTTAAATTGCAGAAACGACAACTCCGTCGATCTAAGATATTTGCAATTGTTTTAGGATCAGCAGCAATTGTTGCAATGGGATTAACTGTTTATTCGCAAATGTTAAAAACCGAAGCAGTTAGGCAGGAACAAGAAGCAAGTAGACAAAAAGTAATAGCAGAAGAACAAACAGTAATTGCTAAGGATAAGGAACAGGAAGCATTAGAACAAAAAGGAATTGCAGAAGAACAAAAAGGAATTGCAGAAAAACAAACAGTAATTGCTCAAGAAAAGGAACAGGAAGCAGTGGAACAAAAAGGAATTGCAGAACAACAAACTCAATTAGCTGTACAGCGTGAAAAAGAAGCAACTGAGCAAAGAACATTAGCAGAACAAAATGCTGAAGAAGCAAGAAAACAAACAATAGAAGCAGAAAAACAAAGACAAGAAGCGTATAGACGAAGGATGTTATCTATTTCTCAAAGTATGGCTGTGAAATCTCTGCAGATTTCAGATGATACACAATTAAAAGCGCTGATAGCATATCAAGCCTATATATTCAACGAAAATTTCGAAGGTCCAAAGCATAATCCAGATGTATATTCAGGATTATACTATGCACTTAAAGGTTTGAAAGGTCAGTTTTATAATGCAATAAATGGGCATACAGGTTCTGTTATGGATGTTGTTTTTAAACCTGGTACAAGCACAATATTTAGTACAGGTGGCGATGGCAAAGTTCTGAAATGGGATATCGAAAACTTAGAAACTCCCTACGAAACAATAATTGAAAATCCATATGGACAAAAAGCATTAGGAATCACAACTGACGGTGAATGGCTAATATGTGCAACAGATGATAGCAAAATCATATTACTAAATATTATGAATAATGTTGAGATGGACCAGGAATTAACTGGCCATACCCGCAGTGTAACAGGAATAGCGGTTGCTCCGAATAACGAGTATTTTGTTTCGGCAAGTATCGATAAAACTATTCGGAAATGGAACTTAAAAACATATCAGAGTGAAATTTTGGTTGAAGGTGATGCTAGAATTAATTCAATTGATATATCTCCCGATTCAAAATATTTAGTTGCAGGTACAAAAGATGGTCAAATTCGAATTTGGGATGTTAACGATACAACCAAAGTTACTGTATTACAAGGTGAATCAAAATTTGATGCATCCTCGGTTAAATACAATAATTCCGGAACTTGGCTGGTTACAGGAATTTCGAATGGAGATATAAAGATTTGGGATAGCAAGAACTTTAAAGTAATTCGAGACCTTGAAGGAGGTATTTATCGAATAAATGATATTGATTTTAATACCGATGATAAATTAATGGCTACAGCAAGCCAGGATGGTACTATTAGATTATGGGATTGCACAAATCTAAATAATCAGCCAATTGAATTAACCGATCATCAATCCTGGGCATTATCAAATTCATTTAGTCCCGATAATAAAAAACTTGTTACCACAAGTAAAGATAAAGATAGAATAATAATCTGGTCGACTAAATCTGAATATTTAGCAAAAGACTTATTTGCAAAAATAAGCCGTAATATGACAAAGGAAGAGTGGAATGTATTTGTTGCCGAGGATGTTGAATATGAAAAAATAATAGTGAACTAAATAATACCAAATAAAATGAATCATATTTTACGCTATACTTCATTTCTAATTTTATTCTTGATTAGCATGGTTTCTGTTGCTCAGGAAGGTAGCTGTGCTTTTAAATTAGAAGAAGCAGAATCATTATACGAAACCGGAATTCTGGATTCAATTCCGTCCATGTTACGCTCCTGTATTAACAACGATGGATTCGACAAAGAAGAATTAGCGCGTGCTTATAAATTGCTAATTCTTACCTACCAGTTTGAAGATTATATTGAAATGGCTGAACTAACGATGCTTAAATTTTTAAAAAATTTTCCTGAATATGAATTGAAAGCTACCGACCCTGTTGAGTTTAAATACCTTCATAATTCATTTCAAACTATACCTACATTTTCCATAGGTGTTTTAATTGGAGGTAATTATACATTAACACAAATACATGGAGCTAATTCTACATATGCTATTTCAGATTATAGTGGAAATTATACCGGTAATATTAAAATTCAGGGAGGTTTGCAATTTCAGAAATACATAACCGACCAGATAGATATTAACTTAGATATTTTATACACAGCTAAGGGATTTACTTATAAAATTACAGAATTTAATGAAACATCTGAATATATTGAATCTCAATCAATTTTATCTTTCCCCTTAACAGGTACATACACCTTTAAATATACTTTATTCAATGTAATTAATCCTTATGTAAGAGTAGGTGCTAATTTTGATTATCTTCTAACGGCTAGTGCAGATTATACATTAACTGACGATATCACTGGCACAAGACTATTTCAGGAAAAAGGTGTAGAGTTAGAAAATAGGAACACCTATAATATATCTGCTATTGTTGGCGGAGGATTAAAGTGGAATATCAAAATGGGATATATCATGTTGGATTTGAGATATCATTACAATTTCCTTTATAATAATAATGAAGATAGTAAGTGGACCAATCAACAGTATCCTTATGAGACTCATTATGAGGATGATAATCATTCTCTTCATAATCTCTTTATAAGTGCCGGATTTGTTTATCCATTTTATAAAACAAAACAAACTGAATAAGAAAAAAATAACATCATGTATAAATCTAAATATATAATTCTCATATTAAGCGTATTGCTGTTCGCTTGCAATGACTTAGATATTTCAGATGATCAAGCTAAGTCATTTATTAAGTTCCTTAGTCCTTCTAAGTCAAATGTTGGAAAAGATGTAAAGCAATGTGGCGATGGTTATATTGTACTTGCAACGGTTACATCTGAAAAATTGAATACAGAAATTGTTTTATATAAAATAGATCAATTCGGAAATATTAAAATCGATGGTGTTGATACTTTATCTTCGGTAAGAGGTGGAAATAACTCAGCTTCTAAATTATTGTTAACATCCGATGGAGGATTTATTGTAACTGGTACTGTTGAGGATACGGCTATTTTGACTACTGATGTTTATATCGAAAAATTTAATTCCTCATTCATTAGCGAATGGTCACAAGTTGTTGGAACGAATGATAACGAAGAATGTGGATCGATCAGTGTAGATTATTCAGGATATATTATTGTGGGTAGTACTGATGCTGATGCAGTAGCTGCTAATGGTAATCCTCAGGGAAATAAGGATTTTTATTTAATTAAACTGGATGAGGCTGGTAATGTAGAATGGACGGAAAACCAAGGAAGTCCAGGAGATGATTATGCTAGTGATGTAGTTGCAATAGTAGGAGGATATTTACTGGTTGGTACAACCAATGGATTACATGGAGGGCCTGATAATGATATTGTAATCATGCAAACAAATTATGTTGGTGGAGTACCTGACGTAATTACGTATGGTGGTGACAATAATGATTATGGAACATCAATTATAAAGGCTAATGATGGAGGTTATCTAATCGTTGGAGCTGTTGAAAATATTGCCGGAACTAATTTAGATATTTATGCTGTAAGAGTTGACTCAGTTATTCATGATAAAATTTGGGATGATCAATTTGCACGAGAAACATGGGCACAAGGATATGAAGTAATAAAAAATAATGGAGGATTTATAATTGTTGGTAGTGTAGAAGAAGCCACTGGAACAGCGGCCTATTTCCTAAAACTCGAAGCTGATAGTCTTGGAACAAAACAAGTGGTGCAAACATATGGTGGTTATGGTCAAATTATATATGCTATAGAACAAACTTATGACGGTGGTTATATTATGACCGGAAGTTCCGGTCAGGAAGGAAACGAAAAAATTTATCTTATTAAAGTAAACTCTGAAGGAGAACTATAATGTTGCATGCTTAAATGCCAATTTGAAATTGTAAATTATTGAATCATGAAAAGGTTATATAAAATTCTATTACTAATTTGTTTAAGCTTAATAATAATACCTAAGGCTTTTTCACAAATTGATGATGATACCTTACGTATTGTTAGAATAATATCTATAGATTCAAATGACGATGGTGATACGGATGCCTTGGAAATTGAGTTTGATGAACCAATAGAGGATGGTGATTTTGATGGAGCTGCTGAATATAATGATTGGTACATTGGTAATTCTCCAACAGATACTATAAATGTTAATCAGGGTGTTGGTTTCAGTACTGATGTTGAGGTTATAGCTAGTGCTACTGGTAAAGATGTGTACTGTAGAATAGAATTTAATAATATTCCCGGAGATAATTTAGCTGATGATACAGATTCTCCTATATATTTTAGGTATATATGGGGTGGTGGTAAATATCTGGTTTGTGATGAAAAAGGTCCAACAGCTGGTGATGAAGATACACTATTTACAATGACAGGGCAATTTCCGATACTTGTTGAAGACGCATCTGCGCCATTGATTGAAGATAGTAGTATCGTGTATGATGGAACTAATCCTCTTCAAATAGATGATACGATTAAATTTATAATGGAATTATTTGCTGCTGAGGATGGCCTCGTTGTTTCACCGGCTGAATACAATGGAAGTAATCTGAACTGGACTGTTGTAGATGATACAATGCTTGTTGGTACTTATGTTGTAAAAGAGGGAGATCCGGATCAAACGAATCTGGATTTTAATAATGTCACAGTAACAGATATAGATGGAAATACAAGTTTACCCGCAAACTTTGATGTTACTAGAGCAATTGATGCAAACAAACCTGGAATCACTCAAATCTCATATTCACCTGGAGATGGTCTAACCTTAAAAATTGGAGAAACATTAAGAGTTACTTTTAGAGCCGAAAATTCAGAAGAATCATTAGGCATTGATAGTGCTTCAGTTAATGGAGTTGATGTAATTGGAACTTTTGGTGCAGTAGCCGGTTCGCCTGGTTATTATAAGGTTGATTATTCTGTTAGTGATGTTGATAATAGTATTGATGATAATACAGAAGCAATACCAGTTAATTTAGCATTTGATGATGGAATTTATTTAACATCACCTGTTTTTTATGATTCTACAATTATAGCAAGCCCAGGAATAGATGCTGCTAAGCCAGTAATAAGTGATATATTTTCAGATGCAGAATCAGATGCGAATATATTAAAGGTAGGCGAGACGATTACTTTTACGGTTGATCTAGGAGGAAATGAATCGAATGCTACTATAAGTCCAACGACATATAATGGAGGAACGTTAACATGGTCACCTGTTGATGCTGATACTTATTCGGCTATATATACTGTTGAAGAAGGTCAGACAGATCAAGGAGCTGGAGCATTACAGTTAGGCAGTGTAACCGTAACCGACGAGAATGGAAATCCGAGTGATGCACTTGCATACAGTGATATTACTCGAGGTATAGATGCCAATACAAATCAGGTTGATACAGTAACCTCAGATGCCAATACAACAGGTACATTGTTAGTAGATGAATCGATTACTTTTACAGTTGTACCTGAAACAGCCGAGCTTGGTTTAACTATAACACCTACTACATATAATGGACAACCATTATCAGCATGGACACCAGACGGAACAGGAGCTAATTATACAGCTACATATGATATTGACAATGGAGATGCTAACCAACTAAGTGCTCCTTTACAATTATTAAATGTAAAGATCACTGATGGTGCTTTAAATGAGAGTGACAATTTTAATGGAAGCGATGTAGCTAAACTAATCGATGCGAATAAACCGGTAATAAGTGATATATTTTCAGATGCAGAATCAGATGCGAATATATTAAAGGTAGGCGAGACGATTACTTTTACGGTTGATCTAGGAGGAAATGAATCGAATGCTACTATAAGTCCAACGACATATAATGGAGGAACGTTAACATGGTCACCTGTTGATGCTGATACTTATTCGGCTATATATACTGTTGAAGAAGGTCAGACAGATCAAGGAGCTGGAGCATTACAGTTAGGCAGTGTAACCGTAACCGACGAGAATGGAAATCCGAGTGATGCACTTGCATACAGCGATATCACACGAGGTATAGATGCCAATACAAATCAGGTTGATACAGTAACCTCAGATGCCAATACAACAGGTACATTGTTAGTAGATGAATCGATTACTTTTACAGTTGTACCTGAAACAGCCGAGCTTGGTTTAACTATAACACCTACTACATATAATGGACAACCATTATCAGCATGGACACCAGACGGAACAGGAGCTATTTATACAGCTATATATGATATTGACAATGGCGATGCCAACCAGTTAAGTGCACCGTTACAGTTATTAAATGTAAAAATCGAAGATGGAGAGGGAAATCTAAGTGATAATTTTAATGGTAGTGATGTAGCTAAATTAATTGATGCAAATAAACCGGTAATAAGTGATATATTTTCAGATGCAGAGTCAGATGCAAATGTATTAAAAGTAGGCGAGACAATAACTTATACAGTAGATTTAGGAGGAGCTGAATCGAATGCCACGATAAGTCCAACAACATATAATGGAGGAACATTAACCTGGGCTCCATTTGATGCAGATACTTACACAACAACTTATACAGTTGAAGAGGGTCAGTTAAATCGAGCTCCTGGGACCTTGCAGTTAGGTAGTGTAACTGTAACCGACGAAAATGGAAATCCAAGTGATGCTGTTGCGTATAGTGATATCACAAGAGGTATTGATGCAAATACACCAACAATTACGGATGTTGCTATTCCTAATACCCCAAAAATATTAGATGATGTTGTTCAAGCAACAATAACGGTTAATGCTGAGTCGGAAACATTTATTTTAAATTCAGGTAATGTTGATGTATTTCCAATTGATTCAATAGAGAAAAATTTGGATTCTGAATATTATGCATATTTCACAGTTACTGCCATTGGTTACGATATAGAAGCTGATCAGAATTATAGTGTTTCAAATTTAGTTCTATCTGATAATGCCGGAAATGTATCAAGTACGTATAGTGAAATTATATCACAAGCTAATGATGCGATTTATACTATTTTACCAACTGCTAAGGTTTCTGGTGAGCATCATATATGTGATGAAGATTCAGCGGAACTTTCATGCGAGTTAACCGGAAATGCACCATGGAATGTAAATCTATATGATGGTACAAGTACTACACCAATAAATGGGATTTCGGAATCTCCATTTACATATAAGGTTGAAGCAGTTGATGCGGATGGAGGAGTTGATCCTGATACAGTTACATATAAAATAACACAGGTAACTGATGTTAATGGTAATGTAAAAGTAATGAGCGGTGTTGATAGCGCTATTGTATATGCATACGCAATACCAACCGTTATCATTACAGATCCTCCTGGTGATAAAACCTATAATATAAATGCTGATGAAGATACATTAGTTGGAACACCATTAGGTGGAGTCTTTTCTGGAAATGGAATTGTTCCTTCTAATAATACATTTGTGGCTACATCGGCAGGAGTAGGTACTCATGAAATTATTTACGAATATACAGAAGTTTCACCTGCAAATTGTTTCAGTAGCGACACTGTTGAATTTACTGTGGATTCATCAAATGCAGTAATTGAGTTTGATAACAGCGATGATGATTGGCGTTGCGAATATGAAATAAGCATGAATTTAAATGCATATGTAATAGATAAAGCATGGATTATAGGTGATTTATTTTTACCTGACGCACCAGTAGCAATTACAGATCACGGTAATAATACAGCTACCATTAATATACAGCTATTAGCTGCAGGAACTTATGAGGTAAGATTCGACTATGTGGATGGTACACCAGTATCTGTATTCAGAAGTTTTACGGTGGAATCGGTTAGTACATCGGTTGATATAACCGATATTACAGATCATTGCGTAGATTATGATAGCATATTTGTAGATGCTTTCGATTTAGATCCATCTGGTGGTACTGGCCAGTATTTCTTCTCTGGAAATGGAGATGCATTTGAATACGATCCTGCGGATCCAGAAAATAATTCGGGTTACTTTCTTCCAGATTCTATAGATCCTGGAGCATTTAATTTGAAATATGTATATACTACTATAAAGGGATGTAATAGCGATACAGTAGTTAAAACATTTAACATTGATTCATTACCAACGGTATCGTTTATAATGGATGCGGTTTACAATATTGATGAACCTGGAAGTGTGATAAGTGGAGATCCATTAGGTGCAACTGGAGTATTTGAACCGCAAGCATTTATGAGTAATAATGGAGATGGTACAGCTGACTTTCTTGCTTCTGATGCAGGTCTTGGATTACATTGGATATATTATACTTACGAGGATTCAAATACTTGTGTAAATACGGATTCAATGCAAATTGAAATAACCGAGGCGCTAGGTGATATTACTAGTTCGTCAGGTAATTTCTGGTTCTGTTACTGGGTAGATGAAATTTATACATTGACAGGTACTCCTAATCCAACAGATGGTACTCCAGGTAGTTTCTATATCGATAATGTATTAATTACACCATCTGCTGATAATCAGATATTAATAGATCCTAAAGATTATCTGGATGGAGATCATTCTGTTAAATTTGAATATTATGATGGTCCTACCTTATATAAGGTAATAGAAACTATGACTATTGATTCAATTACTGAAGTATTTATAACTTCCTTAGTCGATCAGTGTGAGGATTATGATACCATTTTTGTAAAAGCAGAAAGCCTGGATCCGGTTGGAGGAACTGGTACATTTAATTTCTCAGGTTCAGCTACTGCCTTTGAGTACGCCGCACCTCCAGATTCAGGTTATTTCCTTCCGGATTCTATAGCACCTGGATCATATAACTTGAAATATGTGTATAATGCACCAAGCGGATGTCCAAGTGATACAGTAATGGAATCATTTGTTGTAAATCCATTACCGGTTGTTTCATTTGTAACAATAGACACGGTTTACAATATAGATCAACCGATAGATACAATTACCGGTTCTCCTGGTGGACCTACTGGAGAATTTTCACCATTGTCATTTATGTCGAATAATCCTGATGGAACAGCTTATTTCGATCCTTCTGATGCAGGATTGGGTATGCACTGGGTTACATATACATACGAAGATGCTAATGGTTGTATTAATTATGATTCGATAGAAATTGAAGTGAATGAGGCATTGGGCTCTATTGCCAGTTCAAAAGTTTTCTTTGATTTTTGTTATTGGGGAACTGATATAGATACCTTAATCGGAACACCGGTTCCGACAGATGGTACTCCCGGTAGTTTCTATATTGATAATGTATTGATAACACCAGAATCGGATAACAAAATAACCATTGATGCTAGTGATTATGCAGCAGGTAATCATTCTGTCAGGTTCGAGTATTACGATGGCGAGGTATTATATAAAGTATTTAAAACAATTAATATCGATTTAGTGGCCGAGGTATTTATCACAGACATAACGGAAGAGTGCCATGATTACGACACCATATTTATAAATACAATTGGTCAAACACCTACAGGTGGAACAGGTACATTTAAATTCTCAGGTTCCGGAACTGCTTTTGAGTACAATCCTGCAGATCCGAATAATAACAATGGATATTTATTGCCAGGTGAAATAGATCCCGGAACATATAATATAAAATATGTATATACTACGCCTGTTACCGGCTGTAATAGCGATACAGTGATGGATCAATTTATTGTACATCCTTTACCAGTTGTTGACTTTACAATAGATAGCGTATATAATGTTGATCAAAAAAATGACACATTATTTGGAAATCCGTTGGGATCAACAGGGGTATTTACACCACTAGCTATTGTATCGAATAATGACGATGGAACGGCCAAATTCGATCCAACAGATGCAGGACTCGGATTACATGATATAACTTATACATATACAGATGGCAATGGATGTGTTAATTCTCAAACAAAACAGATTAAAATTAACCAGGCCTTGGGTGATATTGCCAGTTCAAGTGATCAGTTTAATTTCTGTTATTTTAATCCAACCACTGAGACATTAACAGGAACACCGAATCCAACAGATGGAACAACGGGCAGTTTCTATATCGATGATATATTAATTACTCCATCTGCTGATAATCAGATATTAATTAATCCAACGGATTATTCACCGGGGGATCATACAGTACGATTTGATTATACATATGGTCCTGCTCTCTATAAATTAACTCAAAACATTACTATTGATTCTATTGGTAGGCTTCAGTTTACAGGTTTAGGCCCTGAATATTGTAAAAATGATGATGAGGATATACCAATAACTGCTATACCACCGGAAACGGGAGGTGCAGGAACATATAATTTTGTAGGTAACGGAATTACAAATGATGCTAGTGCAGATGACTTGGGATATTTTAATCCTACAGATGCTAATTTGGGTAATAATACCATTACGTACACTTTCACACGCGATTTTTCAGGTTGTTATAAAGAGTATACCCAAAATGTAAAAATCAATAAGATACCGTACGTAGATTTACATCCAAATAAACTGTGTGTTGAAGAACATAACGATTTTTTAGGATATACTTCTGATACTATAGGCACAGATTCTATTGTTATTTGGCGATGGAATTTTAATAATTTAGGTGAAACAGAAACTAATGTACCAACTAAATTGTTCGAGATAGAGGATTTTGGTTGGAATACCATGAAACTAGAGTTGGAAACAAAACATGGATGTTTAAATGATTCTACAATTACTGATCGTATTGGAACTGAGGCTGATTTAACATTTGAGTTTAAAAACGAATGTTGGGGTGATACAGTTTATTTTAATGTTACAGAACATACAGTCGAAACGGATGTTGTTAGTGTAAGATGGAATTTTGGAGGTAGTGGATATTCCGATATAGATACATTAGATCCTTATCAAGCCAAACATCATTATTATGATGAAGGGGCGTATGATGTGATTTTGGAAGAGTTTACCTCAACATGTGGTCGAATTGCTGATACAGTTAGATTGGTTATTCGTCCTGCATATATTCTGGCTAATGAAGAATATTTTGAAGATTTTGAAGAAAATCCAAATGTAACCGGTTGGGTAGTTGAAGATTTTGTGGAAGGCGCCAATAATTCATGGCAGTGGGGTGTACCATCCGGTGATACTATTTCATCAGCTGCATCTGGTGCAAATGCTTTTGTAACAAATCTGAGCGGTTATTATGAAAATAATGAGAAAGCAATGGTTACCAGTCCATGTTTCGATTTTAGAGGTTTAGAACGACCCATGTTAAGAATGGATTTCATTGCAGATATGGAAAAAGACAGGGATGGTGTTGTAATGCAATACACCAGGGATGATGATTGGGCATCCATAGGTGTCCCAAATGATGGAATTAACTGGTATAACTCATTTATTGTAAGTGGCTCGCCGGCTAATCAACAGTTGGGTTGGACTGGTGAAATATATAATAGTAATGAAGATGATCGTTGGAAAACCGCTATGTACAGATTAGATGATCTAAGCGGTAAGGTAGGTATTCGATTCAGATTTGTATTTGGTTCCGATGCTGCCGGTAGGGAATATGAAGGCTTTGCATTCGATAATGTTGAGTTTTTAGACAGGACCAGGATGGTATTACTGGAAAACTTTACCGATATATCAGATATTAAAGTTACGGATATATTTGATGAAGTTTTTGTGGATCTGGAAAAAGATTCCTTAGATTATATCAGCTTGAATTATCACACCAACTTTAAAGCTGCTAATATATTAAATACTTATTATCCATCAGGACCAAGTGCAAGAGCATTGTATTATGGTGTAACTGGTGTACCTTATTCAGTTGTTGATGGTATAAGCAAATTTAGTTACGCTTCAGGTAATGAAATGAATGAAACAGACATTCATAGGAGAGTATTAGAAGATCCTCAGTTTGATATTGATCTTGAGCATAATATAGAGGGAGATAATATAATAGTATCGGCTAATATAACTGCTTTAAATGATTTAACCGGACAGGATGTTGTTGCATATATTGCAGTAGTTGAACGAAATGTAGTATTAGACTCTAAGAAGCATGTTAATGTATTACGAACAATGCTTCCTGATGCTGCCGGAGTATTAATTGAAAGGGATTGGACTGCAGGTGATGAACTAAATATTTACCAAACGGGGTTAAAACCTATTGGTGTAGCAACTGATAGTTTAATAACCATTGTATTTGTTCAGGATAAAGATACCAAAGAGATTTACCAAACTGCCTATGCAACTGCGGCAGAATTTGGTGAAATAACTTCTATTGATGAGTTAATTGAAAATATAGCAAGTTCAGATTATAGGGTATATCCAAATCCTGTAAAGGAACTACTTACAGTTCAATTATTAAAAACTGTACCTTACGATTTAGAAATTAATGTATACAATGGTATAGGAGCTTTGGTTAAATCAAGTTGGTTAAGGAATGGTGAAACATTAGTTGAATTTAATACTAAAGATCTGCCTGCTGGAGTGTACTATCTAAGAATGACCAATGCAGATAAGCTAATTGACTCTAAGAAAATTATTAAGATAGATTAATGCTTGATAGTATTTAGATTTACTTAAATAAAAAGCGACTTAATTATTATTGAGTCGCTTTTTGTATTTTGCCATTTATATATTTTATTCTCTCGATTTTCTGTGCTTATTTCTGTTTTTTTCTCTAGGTTGTCTGTCCATTCTATCATGATCCCGACCATTTAACATGTGCATAAACATTTTTTGAAGTGCTTCTTGTTGGTCATCATTACAGATATTTTTTAACTCTATGAAGTGTTTGATTGTTAGTTTTTTAAGCTCATAATGCATCTCCCCAATATCTTTTGCAATTTGATCCAATTTTTTAGAACTCGGATTTAATTTAGCAACTTCATTCATCATTTCAGATCTTTTTTTATTCAATTCAGAAGCAATTTCTTGAGAACTTGTCATATACTCAGTATGGATTTCACGAAACTGCTTATACTGTTCTTCCGAGAAGTTTAATTCTTCTTGAATATATCTACGCATTCCACGCACTCTTGCATCTTTTTGGACATTGCTTATTTCAGCACTTTTCTTTGAGCGGATCTTTTTATGATAATAAATTGTTGAAAGTGCAGAAATATTTATAACCAACAATAGTATTATAGTACCAATTAAAAGAGTCTTTTTTGTTTTTGTATTCATAGTTTTAATTTCAAGTCATAAATAAAAATCACTATTTAGAATCCTCATCTTCAATTATTAAATTTTCAATGGGTTCAGTTTCGAAATCATTTAAATATTGATATTCTGCAAAAGTTTCTAAGTAATCGATATTATCAGTATTGTTTTCTGAAAACTGATCTGCTGTTGTTGGATTTGAACCAATTAGTATCCCAATGTATACGGCAATTACCAACGATGCAAGATAAATAATAGGCTGAAATACTTTACGTGATAAAGCAGATTTAAAAATTGATTCTTTAGGAGCATACATATTCTCCATTTTCTGTTTTAATCTTGTATAATAAAATGCAGGTTCGCTAATATTTTTTGTTGGTTTTAGCAAAGAATAGGAACTTTTAACTTGCTCAATAAGTTTAATACACTTTGAACAAGAATTAAGATGTTTTTGAAATTCAATAGCCTGATCTTTAGTTAATATGTTATCTAAATAATCAGGTATTAACTTATTTATTTCTTTACAATTCATATCCCTGTTTTTAATTTGACACCATTTGTATTAAAATTATTACAACCATTAATTTCTTTTGTAATAGTCAATTATTAGTTTTTTTAATTTGTTTTTACCTCTGTTTATTAGAACACCAACTTCAGTAACCGATATTTCCATAATTTCAGAGATTTCTTTATAAGAAAGATCTTCGAAATTATTTAAAGATATAGCTATGTTTTGCTTTTCTGGTAGCTTTCGTAAAGCATAATACAACGCTTTTTTATTTTCTTCCTGTTCAATATTTTCACCAGGTTTTAATTCTGTATCTTCCGGATCGGCAGTTTTACCATTGTCAGAAAAAAGAAGATCGAGACTAGTAAACCATTTTTGCTTTTTTCGTGACCTTAAATAGTTTAAAGATTTATTAACAGAAATTCTGTACAACCAGGTAGAAACTTTGGAATCACCTCTAAAACTATTAATTGATTCGTATATTTTTATGAAAACATCCTGCGAAACATCCATTGCATCATCATAATTGTTTAAAATGTTATTACACACATTTAAAACAAGTTGATGATACTTTTCAACGAAAACTTGAAATGCATTTTCGTCTTTATTTGCAATTTTTTCAAGTAATATATTATCGTCCATTTAAGGAATTTCCTACATCAAATTTTATAATTTGACACTAATAAACGTGTTTTATTACAATTTAAAGGTAGAACTTTTTTATTCACTGAACATAATAAACTTAGGATTGTTTTTTATCAAAATAGTATTAATAAAATCAAACAATGTTATGACTCTAAATGATATTTTATATCGATTATGGAAAGATTATACAGATCAAAATCCATCCGCAAAAAAAGTTTATGACTTATTTTCAATGGAAGGCGAAAATGTTTTAAACGACCATATTGCTTTCAGAACATTTGATGATTCAAGAATAAATATTGATGTTTTATCACGAGTATTTATTGAACGTGGTTATCAGGAAATGGGCCAGTATGAATTTGAAGAAAAAAAGTTGTATGCCAAACATTTTGAGCACAAAACGAATAGAAATGCTCCCAGAGTATTTATTAGTCAATTAAAAACAAAACATTTTAGTAGTTTTCTACAAAAAACATCTAAAAATGTTATTGATAATATCTCTGATAAAGATTTAAGCTCAGATGAGCTAATTTTCTCAGGAAACGTTTGGGGAAAACCTTCATATAATACCTATTTAAAATTACGAGGTGAATCGGAATATGCTGCTTGGGTTTATGTTTATGGCTTTAGAGCAAACCATTTTACTGTGAATATAAATGCGTTAGAAAAGTATAGTACTATTGAAGAAGTTAATCAATTCTTAAAGAATAATGGATTTGTTTTAAATTCCGCTGGAGGTGAAATTAAAGGTACAAAAGAAGAATTATTACAGCAATCGAGTATTATGGCAAATCATATTAATGTTGAATTTGTAGATGGATATTTTAGTATTCCTGGTTGTTATTATGAGTTTGCACAACGATTCCCAGATAAAAATGGTGAGTTATATAGTGGCTTTATCGCAAAATCAGCTGATAAGATATTCGAAAGCACCAATTATTATAAAAAGTAGATTAAAATTAATGAACATAAAAGCTTACCAGGAGGGAAGCTTTTATGTTTTTATCTATTTACATAATCTTGTTCATAAATTCTTTATACTTCTTTAGATTCTTTGTAGGGCTTGTATTTGCAAAAGATTATATTTGTGTTTTACCATTCATATTGAAGAAGTTTTGATTATAAATTGCAGAAAATAAGCTTAATATGGCAAGATTTAAAGTTCCGGTATTACTACTAATAATAAATCTCTTATTTGTTTCACAAATTCATGCTCAAGATTCTTTGGTGGTAGATGATAAACAGCAGCAATGGGTAGATTCTGTTATGAATAAATTATCACTTGAAGAAAAAATTGGGCAACTGTTTATGGTTGCTGCATATTCAAATAAAGATCAAAAACACATCGACGAAATTTCGTATATCATAAATAAATATAAAATTGGTGGATTGATTTTTTTCCAGGGAGGACCTGGCAGACAAGTTAATCTAACAAATCATTATCAATCAATTTCTAAATTACCACTTTTAATTGCAATTGATGGTGAATGGGGTTTGGGTATGCGTTTAGATTCCACAATAAGTTATCCTCGACAGATGATGTTGGGCGCAATACAAAATGATTCATTAATCTACCAAATGGGTTACGATATTGGAGAGCAAATGAAACGAATGGGAATTCATATTAATTTTGCTCCTGTTGTTGATGTAAATAATAATCCTTTAAATCCAGTTATAAACGTTCGTTCGTTTGGTGAAGATCCAGATTTAGTTGCTAAAAAGGGGATTGCGTATATGCAAGGAATGCAAGATGTAGAAATTATTGCAACTGCCAAGCATTTTCCTGGTCACGGTGATACAGATCAAGATTCACATTACACCTTACCTTCCGTTAATCACCAACGAGAAAGATTAGATTCCATTGAACTTTTACCGTTTAAGAAAATATTTGATGCAGGAATAGAAGGAGTTATGGTCGCTCATTTAAATGTTCCGGAATTAGGAACAGAAACAGATACACCTACAACATTATCAAAAACTGTAGTGACTGATTTGTTAAAAGACGAAATGAGTTTTAAGGGTTTGATTTTTACTGATGCATTAAATATGAAGGGTGTAACCAAACATTATGACCCTGGTGAAATTGAAACATTAGCGCTTATGGCAGGAAATGATGTATTACTTTTTCCGGTAAGTGTTTCAAAAGCTATTTCGAGAATTAAAAAGCATGTTCGTAAGGGAGATATACCAAGAGAAAGAATAGACGAAAGTTGCAGAAAAGTTCTTGAGGCAAAATATAAACTTGATTTGTATAAAAAATTAAAATCAGAGAATTTTGTAAATAGAGCAAATCTGGAAAAGGATTTAAACCAGATAGTATATGAAGTTACCAGACGAGATTTAATTGATGCAGGTCTTACATTGATTAAAAACGAAAAAGATTTAATACCTATAAAGAAACTAAAACGTAAAAAATTTGCATCAATATCGTTTAACACAAAAGAAATTACTGCGTTCCAAAAGACACTTACAAAATATGCAAAAGTAGATCATTATATTTTTAAGGATGTAAATAAAGATTCATTATTAAATATTTTATCAGAATATGATGTTGTTTTTACGAGCATTCATAATACTTCATATTGGCCAGCGAAAAATTATAAAGTTGATTTTAAGCATATAAATTATATTACCGAATTAGCTAATAAAACTCAAGTAATATTTAATGTTTTTGCCAACCCATATTGTTTGCGAAGAACTGAATATCTTGATAGTATTGATGCAATTGTAATTGGATATTCAGATGATGTTGAAGTTCAGAGTGCTGCCGCTCAGGCTATCTTTGGAGGAGTTGAAATTTCTGGTCGATTACCAGTAAAAATTAATCAAAATTATCTGGCAGGAACGGGTATTGAAATTAAAAAAAAACTAAGACTGCAATATGGTATCCCTGAGCAAGCTGGAATTTCATCCGAAAAATTATTAAAGATTGATTCATTAGCACAAAATGCCATTGATAGCATGGCCACACCTGGTTGTCGAATCATAGTAGCACGAAAAGGTATAGTGTTTTACGATAAGTCATTTGGCTATCATACATACATGAAGCAAAATCCTGTTAAGGAAAATGATATTTATGATATTGCTTCGATTACCAAAATAGCGGCTACTATTCCATCTATAATGAAATTATACGAGGATAGTTTATTTTTTATAGATTCAAAACTTTCTGATTATTTACCTGAATTAGATACAACTAATAAAGGCGGTTTAAACATAAAAGATATATTAACGCATCAGGCACAACTTAACGGTTGGATACCATTCTATTATTTGACTCTTGAAACACTGTATCCAGAACAAAATTTATTGAATAACAGATTTACTGAAGAGTTTCCTTATAAAATAGGAAATCATGCCTATATAGCTAAGAATTTTAAATTTAAAGAAGGTTTTTATAGTTACTATCCAAAAGAAGGTTTTTCGACTAAAATAGCCTCTGATTTATACATTTTAGATAGTTTCAAGGATACTATTTATAAAAAGATACGACAATCTGACTTAAATGAAGAAAAAGCATACCGATATAGCGATTTAGGTTACTATTATTTTTATAAAATAATAGAAAATATAACTAAGAAGAAATTTCAAGATTATGTCGACTCAGTTTTTTATGAAGAGCTAGGTGCTTACCGAACATCGTACTTGCCACTCAAGAAATTCAACAAATCTGAAATTGTTCCATCTGAAAATGACCAGGTTTTTCGTAAGCAATTACTACAAGCTTATGTTCATGATCCGGGAGCAGCAATGTTAGGCGGAGTGTGCGGACACGCAGGAATTTTCTCTACAGCCAATGATTTAGCAAAACTCATGCAAATGTATTTGAATGGTGGAGAATATGGAGGTACAAAGTATTTTAATTCTGAGACGATAGAATTGTTTACTACAAGTCCATTTTTGGATAATGATAATCGTCGTGCTTTAGGTTTTGATAAACCCCAAATGGATTATTCGATATCAGGACCTACTTGTCAATGTGTTTCTGGTAAAAGTTTTGGACACACCGGGTTTACTGGAACCATTGCCTGGGCTGATCCAGATGAACAGATCGTCTATATTTTCCTTTCAAACCGTATTCACCCTGACCAGGATAATAATAAGTTACTACAAATGGATGTTCGAACAAATATTCAGCAGGTAATTTATGATGCAATAATTAAATAGGTTAGTATTTATTTGCAAACGTTTGCATAAGTACTTTATTGAGAAATAACGCTTTTTTTTTAAAAAAAGCTTTTAAGATTATTGTTGTAATTACATTAGAAAATATTACCTTCAATGCTTCGTTATTGCTTACTCTTAGTATGTATTAGCTATTATAAAATTTAAATCTGACTTGATGAAAAGAAAAATAATTTCATTTGTAGTACTTTTTATTACTGTATTATCTACAGTAACCGCACAAAACGTTCAACGAAGGTTTGTTGATTATAAAGAACATAAGGATTATCTAGAAATATTTACTAGTGATGGAAAATATTTAATAAAACCGTATAATGAAAAAATTGTTGAGACTTCATTTATTCCATCGGGAAAAAAGTTTGATCCTATATCACATGCTGTAGTTTTAACACCGCAACCAATAAAAAAAACATTGGTAGAAAAGGACAGTAGTATTGTATATAAAACACCTGGAATTATAGTTGTAATTGAAAAAATACCATTTAACGTAAGTTATGTTTATAATGGTGAAGTTTTAATTTCAGAAAAATCGGGTTATGTTAGAACAGAAGAATTTGAGACTTTGAATTTTACTCTAGATGAAAATGAAAAACTTTTTGGAGGAGGGGCAAGGGTATTAGGAATGAATCGAAGAGGTAACAGACTACAATTATATAATCGTGCACATTACGGATATACCACACATTCCGAATTAATGAATTTCACAATGCCTATAGTAGTTTCATCAAAAATGTATACTATTCATTTTGATAATGCACCGATTGGATATTTAGATTTAGATAGCAAAAATGATAATACTTTAAGTTATGAAGCAATTAGTGGTCGTAAAACATATCAAATTGTAGTTGGTGATACTTGGCAAGATTTAATGGATCAGTATACCGATTTAACAGGAAAACAACCATTACCTCCACTTTGGGCATTTGGTAACTTTTCAAGTCGTTTTGGATATCACACTGAAAAGGAAACTCGCGAAACAGTTGACAAATTTTTCGAAGATTCAATTTCTTTGGATGCTGTAATTATCGATATTTACTGGTTTGGCGCAGATATTTTTGGTCATATGGGAAATTTAGAGTTTTTAAAAGACTCATTTCCTACTCCAAACGAAATGATTAACGAATTTGCAGCGAAAGGAGTTAAGACTATATTAGTTACTGAGCCTTTTATTTTAACAACATCAAATCGTTGGGAAGAAGTTGTAGAAAAGGGACTATTAGCAACTGATTCTTTAGGTGATCCATTTACATATGATTTTTATTTTGGAAATACAGGGCTACTAGATATTTACAAACAAGAGGCTGAAGATTGGTTTTGGGATATTTATAAAAACTACACCGAAATAGGAATTGGAGGCTGGTGGGGCGACCTTGGAGAGCCTGAGGTTCATCCTTCAGCAGCACAACATGCAGTTGGTAGTGCTGACGAAATTCATAACATATATGGACACGATTGGACCCGATTAATTTTCGAAGGTTACCAAAGAGATTTTCCCGAGCAGCGTCCTTTTATTTTAATGCGTGCAGGTTATTCAGGATCACAACGATATGGAATAATTCCGTGGACAGGAGATGTAAGTAGAAGTTGGGGAGGTTTAAAACCTCAAACCGAAATATCATTACAAATGGGTTTACAAGGTATTGGATACATGCATTCTGATTTAGGAGGATTTGCTGGAGGAGATGTTTTCGAACCGGAGCTTTATCAACGCTGGCTGCAATACGGGGTGTTTCAACCAATATATCGTCCGCATGCACAAGAGCATATTCCTTCAGAACCAGTTTTTCATGATGAAAAAACAAAATCATTTGCACGCGAGTCAATAAAGTTACGCTATAGTCTACTGCCATATAATTACACAATTGCTTTTGATAATAGTCAAACAGGTATACCGTTAATGCGACCTTTATTTTTTGAAGAACCTGAAAATGAAAGTTTATTAGAGGTTTCTAACACTTATATGTGGGGTGACAATTTTTTGGTTTCACCTGTTACCGAAGCTGAAGTCAAAAACCAAGAAATTTATTTTCCGAAAAATAGTATTTGGTTCAATTTTTATACTGATGAGTTAATTCAAGGAGGTATAACTAAACAGGTAACTGTAAAGGAAGATCATATTCCTGTATTTGTTAAAGGAGGATCATTTATTCCAATGGTAGAACCTGTTCAATCAACAAAACTTTATAATACAAACAACTTGATAGTTCATTTTTATTTCGATGCTAGTAAGCAAGAATGTACTGGTAAATTGTATGATGATGATGGCATTACACCAAAAGCATACCTAAAAGGACAATACGAAATCTTATATTTTAACTCAAAAATAAAAAATGAAGTATTGACTATTGATTTTAAAAATGAAATAGGAAAAAATTATAATTTCAGAGATAGAGAAATAAACTTAATAATTCATAACATAAACGTTAAACCTAAAAAGGTTCAGATAAACAATAAAGAAATTGTATTTGATTGGGTTGAAAATAAACACCTATTAAAACTGAATTTAAACTTAAAAGAAAACGAAATTTCTAATATTATTGTAAGCCTTTAATTAAAAGGTTGCTCATTCTCAAATATTCCTATATAATTAGGTATTTTTTGGCAAAAATGTCAAATAAACGTATTAATTGCTTGACTTGAATTAGTATAAAATATAATTTAAAGCTAATTTTATATTGTTCTTCTGCAATTGAACAGATGTCAAAATATTAACAATGAATAGAATTTTTGAAAGCTTAATAAGCGCTTTTTTATATACTTTTTCCTTACTGCCTTTAAGTATATTATATTTTTTCTCAAAAATATTGTTTTTTATTTCATTTTACTTGCTAAAATACAGGTCTTATGTGGTTTATAGCAATTTGAAAAAGTCATTCCCTGATAAAAACAAAAAGGAAATTAATCAAATTGCAAAAGGATTTTATAAGCATTTTTCAGACCTTGTGTTTGAAACTCTTAAATTAACAAGTATTAGTTCTAAGGAACTAAAAAAGAGGATTAAGATTAAAAATATAGAGTTAGTTGATAAGCTTTATTCGGAAAATAAAAGCGTTATATTATACTTGGGCCATTATGGAAACTGGGAATGGCTAGCGGTGCTTCCATTACTTCTAAAACATAAAGTATTGACTTTTTATCAATCATTATCAAGTAGTTATATGGATAAGCATATGAAGTCTTTACGAGAGAAATTTGGTGTTAAAGCAATAGAATCTCATAGTGGATATAAAAACCTTGTAAATTATTCAGAACAAAATATTTGCACTTTTACTTTAATGATTGGCGATCAAGGTCCTGCTGGACCAAGTAAAAAGTACTGGACAAATTTTCTCAATCAGGAAACTGCGTATTTAGTTGGAGCTGATAGAATTGCAAGAAGAGTTAATCATGCAATAGTATATCCGTTCGTTGAAAAAATAAGAAGAGGGTATTATGAAATAGAATTTAAATTTATCGAATTGAATCCGGAAAAAACTGAACTGAATGAAGTAATTGAGAAATTTTCACAACAGCTTGAAGCTAACATTCAACACAATCCAAGTTTATGGTTATGGTCGCACAGAAGGTGGAAACGTAAAAGAAAAATAGAAAATATGAATAATTAATTCTTGTTTAGTTTATGCAATCAATCGAGTACCTTCCCTTTATCATTTTATTAGCATTTGGCTTATATACTTTAAAACGATTTGAACTATTTGATTTATTCAGAATTGCGTTCTTAAGTCGTGAAAAACGATGGAAGTTTAAGAACTTTTTTAGTAAGCATTTTAATTATTTTAATCAACTCTCCGATAAGGAAAAGGACATATTTATTGTTAGAGCTTATCGTTTAATAAACAGTATTAAAATAATAGGAAGAAAAGATTTTGAAGTTACTATAAATGAAAAATTATATGTCATTGCAGCTTATATCCAACTTACGTTTGGATTTAAATACTATAAACTACCAAAGTTTCATACAATTCTTGTATATCCAGATGCATTTAGAAATCAATTTACAGGTAATATGCATTATGGAGAAGTAAATGCAAAAGGCATAATTGTTCTTTCATGGAAAAGATTAGTAAAAGGGTTTGCCATACCTGATGATAAAATTAATTTGGGTCTTCATGAGATGGCACATGCCTTAATGCACACAATTATTTATTCTGATGATCACGAATATGGTCTTGATCCATTTTTAAGAGATATTGTAAGATTATCTAAAATAGAAATGGAAAAAATTAGGAGTGACAACTATCACTTTTTTAGAAAATATGCAGGTACAAACATTTATGAATTTTTCGCTATAGCTGTGGAATACTTTTTTGAAGTACCCAAGGAATTTAAAAACGAGCTTCCAACATTATATCAATTTATGGTTAAGCTTTTAAAGCAAGAACCGGCATAAATACATTTTAATTTCCTGTACTATTTAATCACATTTTATTTACAATAAAAATGTTAATGTTATGTAACAAATCCATACATATTTTCGTCTTACGTTCGTTAATGATTAAATAAACCAAAAAATAATTTTATTGAAATCTTGATATTTGAGATGAATACTGCGAAACTTAGTGCACGTTTAGGAATTATAATAATCGGCTTGTTTTTTTTAACGACCAATATATTTGCTCAAGCAACTGACTGGAAAACAGAAAAAACGGAAGATGGTAAGATAACGGTTACAAGTAAAATTTCTAAACGAACAGATGAGAATTATAATGAAGTGCAGTTAGTAGAATATGTTGCAACTACTACTGCTAATGTCAGCCTGCAAAATTGTATTTCTGTAATGAAAGATATCTCAAAACATAAAGAAATATTGAACGAAGAGGTTAGTGAAATGGTTAAGATAATATCAGACAATGAGTGGCTTATTTATTACTATTTTGATGCACCATGGCCTATACCTAACTCAGATTGTGTAACCAAAATGAATTTTTTTGAAGATCCTTCAAATAGATTAGCAACCTTTACTTTAACTGCTGAACCATCTATGTATGATATAAAAGATGTAAAACGCGTAACATACTATAACGTTACTTATGTGTTTAAGGATTTAGGAGATGGTAAAATCGAAATGACTTCAACTGCTAAATTGTCTCCAATTATTCAAGCTCCTGAATGGATTGTACGTGAATTTTTTCCTAATGGACCAGCTAGATATCTTGAGAGACTTTTAAGCCTTGCAAAAAGTGCTTAATTTAAGTATTTAGAGAAAATCCATATGATTTATAGTGCTTCTTTTGTTTGAAAGAATTGCTATTTTTATATCATCTTATCGATAATTACATTAAAAATTAAAATTATTGAAAACTGTACTTATTACAGGCACAAGTAAAGGACTGGGTTTAGAACTATTAAAAGTATTTCTGGCAAACGGCTGGCAAGTTTTAGCTTTGGCAAGAAATATTAGCAGTTTTACTCATATTACAAATAAATACCCAAAGCTTTGTCATCCAATTGAAGGAGATATTACAGATGATTTGATAATTGAAAAAATTTACGTGACAATTAAATCGAATTCTGATAAGATAGATGTTCTTATCAATAATGCTGGAAATGCGGTAAAATGTTTTGACATTGAAAATGTTACTCCAAAAGAGTTAGATGATCATTTTAAAGTTCACGTTAGTGGAGCTTTTCGAGTAATTAAAGAGAGTCTTCCATTTTTACAAAAGTCAGATAATCCTTTAATAATAAATATAAGTTCACGTAAAGGTTCTATCAATAAAATAGCATCAGGTGGAGCAGTATCTGTTTTTAAGTTGCCAGGATGTATAGCATAAGTTTTTATTTTAGTGTTTTTTAATTCCTGATTT
>JBHOSR010000030.1:0-26066 GCA_042584405.1 Bacteroidota bacterium | reverse complement strand
AAAATATGGAGTTGCACAGAAACATTTTCAAGATGCGATTGATTCATATGGTGATGCAAACACTGAATTTAAAGCTAATGCTGAGTTTTATACTGCATTATGCGCGATTGAATTATTTAATGAAGATGCTGAATATATGATTTCTAAATTTATTGCCGAGCATCCTGAAAACTCTAAAGTGAATGCTGCTTATTTCCAAATGGCTAAATTTCAGTATCGTCAGAAACAATATAATCAAGCTATAAAATGGTTTAATGAGTTAAATAAAAATAAACTTAGCCAGGAGGAAAAAGACGAACTATATTTTAAATTGGGATATAGTCACTTTATGCGTAAAAGATATGAAAAGGCTAGTTCAGCATTTTATGAAATAAAAGACATAAATACAAAATATAGTGCACCTGCGACTTATTACTATTCCCACATTGCATACCAAGATAAGAACTATGAAACAGCACTTCAAGGTTTTCAAAAGTTAAACGAAAACGAAACTTTTGCTCCTGTAGTACCTTATTATATTACTCAGATATACTACCTGCAAGGCAGATATGATGAAGTCTTAGAATATGCTCCAGCATTATTAGAATCTGCTAGTGCTAAACGAGCTCCTGAAATTGCTAAGGTTATAGGTGATTCGTATTATAAAAAGCAGCAGTTTTCAGTAGCTATTGAATATCTGCAAAAACATAAGAGTGATGCTAAATTTATTTCCAGAAAAGATTACTATCAGTTAGCATATTGCTATTATAATTTAGAACAGTATGATAGTGCAGCAGTTTCGTTTGAAAAAGTATTAGACGAAACAGATCTTCTTGCTCAAAACGCATACTTTCATTTAGCTGATTGTTATATTGAGCTGGATCAGAAAAATAAAGCACAGTTTGCATTTCAATTTGCATCAAAACTCGATTTTGATCCCGAAATAAAAGAAGAGGCTTTGTTTAATTATGCTTTATTAACTTATGAATTGTATCATTCACCATTCAACCAAGCAATAGGAGCATTTCATGAGTTCATTGAACTTTATCCTAATTCTAATCGCTTAGATGAAGCATATAATTTTCTTGTAATGGCTTATTTATATACAAGCAACTATAAGGAAGCTCTAAAATCTCTGGAAATGATTGTTGATAAAGATCATGGAATGAAAGAGGCATTTCAAAAGGTAGCTTATTATAGAGGCTTAGAGTTATTTAATAATTTGCATTATCAAGAAGCTGTCGAGACTTTTAATAAATCTTTACAATTTCCGGGATATAATCGGGCAATTGCAGCTCAAACAAGTTATTGGAAAGCAGAAGCTTTTTATCAATTAGCTGAATATGATAAAGCAATAGAGTCATATAATAACTTTCTAATAACAAGTGGGGCTTTTCAGTTAGAAGAATATAATCTAGCGCATTATAATATGGGATATTCTTATTTTAAATTGAAGGATTATCCTAATGCAATTCAATGGTTTAGAAAATACCATGGATTTACAAAAGACCAAAATTCAAAAACAGTTGCAGATGCTTATAACAGAATTGGTGATAGTTATTTTATAAGTCGGTCGTATTGGGTAGCTATTGAGTTTTACGATAAAGCTATTGAAATTGGAGTGTTAGATAAAGATTATGCACTGTTCCAACGTGGTTTTGCCTTAGGATTATTAATTCGCCCAGAGAAGAAGCTAGCAACTTTAGAGCGATTAATGAATGAACATCCAGAATCTGCTTATACTGATGATGCTCTATTTGAAATGGCGAAAAGCCACTTGGATATGCAAAATTCTGATAAAGCAATTGAAAACTATATACGTGTTATAGATGAATATCCTTCAAGTAGCTATGTGAAAAAATCATTGGTTCAGTTAGGTTTGTTGTATTATAACATAGATGATAATCAGGAGGCTTTAAAATATTATCAAAGGGTTGTTGCTGAGTTCCCAGGGACAACTGAGGCTAAAAATGCGCTTACAGGTATAAAGAACATTTATGTTGATATGAATGACGTTGATTCCTATTTCGCATATGTGAATAGTCTTGGGGAATTTGCTGATATTAGCTTAAACGAACAGGATTCACTTACATATATTTCTGCAGAAAAACTTTATATGGGAGGTAACTGTGAAAAATCAATATTACAGTTTAATGATTATTTAACCAGATTTCCGGATGGTTCCTTTGTATTAAATGCACACTTCTATTTAGCAGATTGCCAAAATAGAAATGAAAATTATGAGCGTGCATTAAGGTCCTATAATTTTGTTATTGATAAACCTAAAAATACTTTCACTGAACAAGCTCTTATAGCTGCTGCGGCTATAAATTATAACAATGAAAATTATGAAGATGCATTAGCAAATTATCAAAAGCTTGATCAGATTGCTGAAGTAAATAGTCACTTAATCGAATCACGAATAGGTCAGTTACGATCTAATTATCTTTTAGAAGATCATAAAAATGTAATTGAGGCAGCTGACAAGGTTTTACATACTGAGAAAATATCTGAAGAGTATAAACGTGAAGCACACTATAAAAAAGGAAAAGCTTTATATACAACAAATAATTTTGAATTAGCATTAGATGCGTTTAGAATTATTTCTGAAGAAGTAAATAGTGCGGAAGGAGCAGAATCAAAATATCTAATTTGTGAAATATATTTCAATGATAATAACCTGGAAATAACGGAAAATGAAATTTTTGATTTTGCTTCACAGAACACTTCCCAGGAATATTGGTTAGCTAAGTCTTTTGTAATGTTAGCAGATTTATACTTAAAAAAGGATGATCTATTTCAAGCTAAACACACACTTAAAAGTATTATTGAAAATTATGATCCGAATGCTGAAGACGAGATTGTTGAGATTGCAACTGAGAAATATAATTTGATAATGGAAAAAGAAAAACTTGAAAATGAACAAAAAGGAACTGATGACATAGAGTTGAATTTCGAAGAAAATAAAGAAGGACAGTATAATGAGCTATTTGATGCAGTTCCTGACACCATAAAATTTTAAAAAGGATATTTAGATATGATTCGAAAATTATTAATATACATTCACATCATAGTATTTTTAGCATTTAGTTATAATAGTTTAACTGCTCAAGAAAAATTAGTTAAAGAAGTTCAGGTTGTTAAGCCCTACGAACCAACTATTTCCGATGCTTATAAAATAACGCAATTACCAAAAATAACAGATACGGTAAAAACTATTCCAGAGATAAAGTATATTCTTCAAACAAAACCTATAAACGTTGGATATACCATTACTCCAATAAAACCAGCAAAAATGGTTGGAGAGCCATTATCTAAATTGTATAATAGCTATGTGAAAGTCGGAATAGGTACAAAGATGCTTCCTATGCTTGAGGGTTATGTAAATAATAAACGGTCCAAAGATTATTCGATAGGTGCTTATTATAAGTTTCTAAATTCAGTCGGTAAAGCAACTCTTGATAATGACGAAAAGGAATTTGCTGGTTTCAGTGATAATAATTTACGATTTTTTGGAAAAAAATTCATGAAAAGCTCAATAATAAAGGGCGAAATGGGTCTTTTAAGTAATACAAGATATTTTTATGGATATGATACAAGAGTAGATACAATTCTTGAAAAAGAAAGTATTAAACAGAATTTCCTAGGACTTAACTTAAATACCAATTATAAAAGTAATTATGTTGATTCTACTCATATTAATTATGATTTTGGTTTTAATCTCGATTATACAAAAGATAAGTTTGAGAATAATGAGTTAGGTTTTCTTATTTCTGGTGATGTTAATAAAATCTTTACAAAGGAGATGGTTGGTGTAAAGGTTGCAATTGCACATTACTCTACAAATGAAAAACTTGATTCTTCAAACAATACTATAGTTAATATAAATCCATGGCTTGGAATTTTTGGAGATAAATGGCGTGTGAAGGCAGGGGTTAATATTTTCTCAGATATTCGTAGCGATAACTCTAATGCTTTTTATTATCCTGTTGGTCATTTAGAATATGATATGGCCGACCATTATTTAATACCATATGGAGGTGTAGATGGTAAGTTAGAAGTTAATAATTTTCAAAAAACAAGCCAAAGAAATCCATTTTTAGTACCGGGTACTAGTGTTTTGAATACAGACCATAAAATTATATTATATGGTGGTGTTAGAGGTAATTTTAACTCCACAACATATTATAACCTAAAAGTTACATATGCTTTAATTGATAATATGCCGTTTTATATTAACGATTTGGTAAATTCCGACAGTATAGGTAATCAATTTGGAGTTGTTTACGACGATATTAAGCTTATAAATTATTTTGGAGAACTTTCTGTTTCTCCATCCGAAGAACTTACTTTTCATGTAAAAGCTAATTATAAGAACTATGAAATGACAAATGAAGCGAAAGCATGGCACAAAGCTTCGTTTGATATGACTTTTACTACAAGATATAATTTGCGTCAAAAAATCATTTTAAAAGGAGATATTTTAGCTGTTGGGAAAAGATATATTAAGTTAGATGATAATGGAAATATTGGAGAATTAGAATCGGCAATTGATATAAATTTTGGTGCAGAGTATAGATATTCAAGAGTATTATCAGGATTCATTCAGTTAAATAACTTATTATCTGATGGTTATTATGAGTGGAATTACTATCCAACATATAGGTTTAATATTCTTTTAGGTTTAACATATTCGTTCTAGAAACTGATGAAAAATTGTTGAAAATAATGTGAATTTTTTGTTAATAAATTGCACCATTTTAATACTATATTAATCACCTAAAAATCACTTATTTTTACTATATTTACATGATTTTAAAACAGGTATTTTGTGTTTTTATAAATGCCTGAAATTAAGACAGATGTAAACTTATTCTTAAGTGTTGAAAATACGTAAAAAATCCAATTGAAAAGTATTAAGAGAATTAATTAAAAAACTGAGTGATTTTAACTCAGAAATGCTCAAGTATTGTTTAATTCTGATAGAACGTTATAATAAATAAAATTAAATATGATGGAAGATCTGAAAAATGATGAATTGAATGGGAATAATCAAGGTAGTGATAGTGTAAGTGGAAGTTATTCAGCTGAAAGTATTCAGGTTTTAGAAGGATTAGAAGCAGTTCGAAAAAGGCCTGCAATGTACATTGGTGATATAAGCGAAAAGGGCTTACATCATTTAGTATATGAGGTTGTTGATAATTCTATTGACGAAGCTTTAGCTGGTTATTGCAATACTATAGATGTAATAATAAACGAAGATAACTCCGTTACAGTTACCGACGATGGTCGAGGTATTCCTGTTGACCTTCATGAGAAAGAAGGAAAATCAGCATTAGAGGTTGTTATGACGGTATTGCACGCTGGTGGGAAATTTGATAAAGATTCTTATAAAGTTTCAGGAGGATTGCATGGAGTAGGTGTTTCTTGTGTTAATGCACTTTCAAGTCATTTACGTGCCGAAGTTCATCGTGATGGAAAAATATATGTTCAGGAATACGAAATTGGAAAACCAAAGACAGATATTGAAGTTATTGGAGATACAGATAAAACGGGCACTATTGTTACTTTCAAGCCTGATAATAGCATCTTCACTGTTACAGAATATCGTTATGAGGTACTGGCCACAAGATTAAGGGAGTTAGCATATCTGAATAAAGGAATTCGCCTTAATATCGAAGATAAAAGAGAAGTTGAAGAAAATGGAAATGGTGAAGGTACTGGATTTAGAAAAGATTCTTATTATTCAGAAGAAGGGTTAAAAGAGTTTATTGCATTTCTTGATGCTTCACGTGAAAAACTTATTAACGACACCATTTATCTTGATACTGAAAAAAATGAAATTCCTGTTGAAATAGCTTTACAATACAATACTTCATTTTCAGAGAATGTTCATTCTTATGTAAATAATATTAATACTATTGAAGGAGGAACGCATTTGTCTGGATTCCGTAGGGGACTAACCAGAACTTTAAAAAGTTATGCTGAAAAATCAGGAATGCTTGCAAAATTGAAATTTGACATCAGTGGAGATGATTTTCGTGAAGGTTTAACAGCAGTTATTTCTGTTAAAGTGCAAGAACCGCAATTTGAAGGTCAAACAAAAACTAAATTAGGTAATACCGAAGTAATGGGATCTGTTGATCAGGCTGTAAGTGAGTCTTTAACCAATTACCTAGAGGAAAATCCAAAGGATGCCAGAATTATAGTTCAGAAAGTGATCATGGCAGCAACCGCTCGCCATGCAGCTAGAAAAGCTAGAGAGTTAGTTCAACGAAAAAATGTTTTAACAGGTTCTGGGTTGCCAGGAAAATTATCCGATTGTTCTGATAAAACTGCCGAGAATTGTGAATTATTTCTTGTTGAGGGAGATTCAGCTGGTGGTACTGCAAAAGCTGGTCGAGACAGAAAATTTCAAGCAATAATGCCTTTACGTGGTAAAATTCTAAATGTTGAAAAGGCAATGCCGTATAAAATATTTGAAAACGAGGAAATAAAAAATATTTATACAGCACTTGGGGTTACTATTGGAACCGAGGAAGATAGTAAAGAACTGAATCTTGAAAAATTACGCTATCATAAAGTTGTAATTATGTGTGATGCCGACGTGGATGGTAGCCATATTGAGACATTAATTATGACATTCTTTTTCCGCTATATGACAGAATTAATAAATAGAGGTCATTTATATATTGCTACACCTCCATTATATTTAGTTAAGAAAGGAAAAACTCAACAATATTGCTGGTCTGAAGAAGAACGTAATGCTGCAGTCGAAGAATTGGGTAAGGGAAAAGATGGTTCAGTTGGTATTCAACGTTATAAAGGTTTAGGAGAAATGAATGCTGAGCAGCTTTGGGATACTACTATGGATCCAGAACACAGAAAGCTACGTCAAGTAACTATCGACAGTGCTGCAGAGGCCGACCATATTTTCTCAATGTTAATGGGCGATGAGGTGCCTCCTCGTAGAGAGTTTATTGAAAAACACGCAAAATACGCAAGAATAGACGTATAAACAATATTGTTAAGTAAAAAGAAAGGAGGCATTGTGCCTCCTTTCTTAGTTGATTTTATAGGCTGCTTTTTCTAAATCTCGAACCGAAGTTATCTGTTTTGGTGGATTTAAATATTGAGCTAAAAATTTATAAATTTTCACACGAACTTCTCTGGCATGTTTAGTATCCATTCTGTCAAAAGAATGTCCTCCAGGAATATTTTGGAAAATCTCGTAATCAAATTTTTTACCTTCTGCTTTTAAGGATTTTATTAGATGCTCTACTTCTAAAACATTCACATCATCGTCATTTGTATTGGTATGAATTAAAAGAGGTGTTCCTTTATATTTATGAGTATTCCAAGCTGGAGATCTTCGACGGTACTCATTTACATCTTCATAAGCTGTTTTACCAATATGATAATCGGCTGAATACAATTCTCTATATCCTTGAGTTTGATAACCCATTCTGGCTATTAAATCGCTAACCGGTACTCCTGCAAATGCAACTTTATAATTTTCAGGATGATCAAAGATATTCATTAATGAAATTAAACCTCCGTGACTCCAACCAATTATTCCAACTCTATTTCCGTCAACAATTTCATAGTTTTCAATCATAAACTGACGGCTTGCATTAACATCCTCAATTTCTAATCCACCATAATCAATTTTTTCATAATGACCTTTACCATATCCGGTACTACCACGATATTCAGCAGCTACTACAATATATTGCTGAGATATAAGCTCACGAACAATATGTGCATAGTAAGTAGTAAAATCAGCATGAACTCCGCCATGAGGTAAAACAATCAAAGGATACTTTTTTGCAGGGTCAATATCTTTAGGAATAAATGTATAAGTCCAAAATTTAACTGGATTTCCTGCACCTTGAGCTGTTGGATTCTTTTCTTTCCATTTTGGAGGTCCATATATATAAACCTTGTCAATATAGGCAATATCGCCAACTTTATTATACCATAATATATCGTCCGAAATCTTTTCTAATCGATCTAATCTATGATCAAGATATTCAAGCTGATCACTCAATTTTTCAATAATTAAATCTTTTTTACTTTCATCCGTTTGAGCTAATACATTATAATTTATGAAAAAGAAAAAAATAAATATTAGTGGTTGATTTAGTTTTTTCATGATTAAAATGATTTAATTTAAGATTTGACTGGATATTAAAGATATATTTAAATTTCTATTTCTCCCTTAAATACAAATGTTGCAGGTCCGGTTAACCAAATATCAGAAAAATTATTTATAGGTAGTTTTTTAAAAGATACATTTAGGTTTCCTCCTTTTGTAATTATATCATATGAATCTTTGTCAGATTTAGTTAAAATTGATGTGCAAATTGCAGAAGCTGTTACACCTGTTCCACAGGATAGAGTCTCATTTTCTACACCTCGTTCATAGGTTCTTACATATATTTTATCATCTTGAATTTCAACAAAGTTTACATTTGTACCTTTTGGAGCAAATTCTGCACTATATCTAATTTCTCTTCCCCTGTTGAAAACGTCAATTTTATCTATATCATCTCTAAACGTCACATAATGCGGAGATCCAGTATCTAGATAATAATTAATATTAACTTTACTGATATATTTTACATTTTGCATTTGAAGTGAAACAGTGTTATCATCCTGTATAATTGCATTGTGTAAACCATCAGCAGCATTAAAAATAACTTCTCTTTTTACTAATTCAAGCGATTTTGCAAACGCAACCAAGCATCTGCCACCATTGCCACATAAAGTACTTTCTATTCCATCAGAATTAAAATATTTCATATTAAAATCAACATCCGGATGATTTTCAAGCAACATCAATCCGTCTGCACCAACCCCATATTTTCTATCACATAATTGATTTATTTGCTTTTTAGAGAATTTTAAGTCACCATTTCTATTGTCTATGATAATAAAATCGTTTCCGGTGCCTTGATATTTATAAAAATTGAACTTCATATGGTATTTTTTTGTAAACTTATAAATAAATTGTCATAAAGTTACAATAGTTTTTGGTTTGTTAAATAATGTTAATCAAGCTTTATTTTTTGTACAATAGGCATTAATTTTGTCGTTTAAAGGATAAAATAAAGTAAAGAATAAAGATATGAAAACACGAGCGTTTTTTGGAAACATAGCAATTGCAATATTATCAGCTCTAGTTGCTGTAATAGTTTATTCAAACTATTTTAAGGAAGAAATTTTAAATAAATCTGATACTGCAGTTCAAAAACAAAATACTTTGGATTTGTTTCAAGATTCAAATCAAGTAAATTATTCTCAAGTTCCTATAAGTACAAATGGTCAAACTCTTGATTTTACTGAGGCAGCGGAAAGAAGTATACATGCCGTTGTACACGTTACCTCAAAATACAATCTTGAAAATGATGATTATTATCAAAATCCGATTTACGAATTTTTATTTGGTGAAATACAAAGGCAACCAACGGTTTCTTTTGGTTCAGGTGTTATTATTTCTGAGGATGGTTATATTGTTACCAATTATCATGTTGTAGAAAAATCAGATGAAATACAGGTTGTATTAAATGATAAACGAACCTATAAAGCAGAATTGATAGGAACTGATCCAGGTACTGATCTCGCTCTATTAAAAGTTGCAGCTACTGAATTACCTTATATAATAATTGGGAATTCAGACATTCTTAAAGTGGGTGAATGGGTTTTAGCTGTAGGTAATCCATTTAACCTAACTTCAACGGTAACTGCGGGTATCGTTAGTGCCAAAGCGCGAAATATAAATGTATTAAGAAATCAAAGCAATTATCCTATTGAATCCTATATCCAAACTGATGCCGCTGTAAATAGAGGGAACAGTGGGGGTGCACTAGTGAACTTAAATGGAGAATTAGTTGGAATAAATTCTGCTATAGTTTCACCATCAGGAGCGTATTCTGGTTATTCATTTGCAATTCCTATAAATTTGGTAAAAAAAGTTGTAGCTGATCTTATTAAGTACGGTGAAGTTCAAAGGGCAGTTTTAGGAGTTACAATTAGAGAAGTTTCTTCTGAGGATGCAGAGAAATATAATTTAGATAAAATTGAAGGTATTCGAATTGATAATTTAAGTGAGGATGGAGCAGCAAAAGCTGCAGGTCTTAAAATAGGAGACATTATTATTGAAATTAATAACGTAGTTGTTAACAGCAATGCGGAACTTACTGAACAAATTGGCAAATACCGACCGGGAGAAACAATATATATTACCGTTAAAAGGGATAATAAAAGGAAACAATTTGAGGTTCTTTTACGTAACATGCTTGGAAACACTAAAATTGTTAAAGCGGAGGAATATTTATCAATCTTAGGTGCTTCATTTCGAAAACTTGATAGTCGAGATAAACGATTGTTTGGAACTGAATATGGTGTTAAAGTTATTGATTTAAATGAAGGAGCATTAAAAAGAGCTGGAATTAAGGAAGGATATGTGATCACACATATTGAGAATGAGAAGGTTATTCAGGTTGAAGATATTAAAAGGGTTTTAAGTGAAAAAGGTAAGGGAGCCTTGGTTGAATTGGAAGCTATGTACTCTGGAAACAGATACATTTATGTTTACAAATACAAGGTTAAGATAGAATAATCCTTTTAAAATCTTTAATTGAACAAAATTGATTTTATCATAGAGTAGTATTGAAAATAAGTGTAATTTGACATAAATTCAAAGTAATTCTCTTAAAGCCCATGAGACAATTAAAGATTACAAAATCGATAACAAATAGAGAAAGTGCTTCTCTAGACAAATATTTACAAGAAATAGGTAGAGAAGGACTTATAACTGTTGAAGAAGAAGTTGAATTAGCACAAAGAATTAAAAAAGGAGACCGCTTAGCTTTAGAAAAACTTACAAAAGCTAATTTGCGATTTGTAGTTTCAGTTGCTAAACAATATCAAAATCAAGGTTTAACCTTACCTGATTTAATTAACGAAGGTAATTTGGGTCTTATAAAAGCAGCAGAAAAGTTTGACGAAACCCGTGGTTTTAAATTCATTTCTTATGCGGTTTGGTGGATAAGACAATCCATATTGCAAGCTTTAGCAGAACAATCAAGGATAGTACGTTTACCTCTCAACCAGGTTGGATCATTAAATAAAATTAATAAAGCATTTTCCAGATTTGAGCAAGAAAATGAAAGAACACCTTCTGCAGAAGAATTAGCTGATAAGTTAGAACTTCCAAAGGACAAAGTTGCTGATACTATGCGAGTTTCAGGACGTCATGTTTCAGTAGATGCTCCATTTGCCGAGGGAGAAGACAGCAGTTTACTTGATGTTTTAGAAAATTATGATTCACCAAATACAGATAAAACATTAATAAATGAATCTCTAATTCGCGAAATTGATAGATCTTTGGCTACCTTAACTGAACGAGAAAGAGAAATATTGAAGTATTTTTTTGGTATAGGAGTATCAGAAATGACTTTAGAAGAAATAGGAGACAGGTTTGGATTAACTCGCGAGCGTGTAAGACAAATAAAAGAAAAAGCCATTAGAAGGTTACGCCATACTTCAAGAAGTAAATTATTAAAATCATACTTAGGATAGTGCAAAATAATTAGAAAGTGCAGCCATCTAGTACTTAGGTGGCTTTTTTGTTTAATAAATCTTGTAATGCAAACATTTCATCTCTGAGGCGTGCAGCTTCTTGAAAATCTAAATCTTTTGCAGCTTTTTCCATAGATAATTTAGTTTTTTCAATGGCTTTTTCTAAGGCAATTTTATCCATATACTGCACAATTGGATCAGCCGCAATATTCAAACCATCTGGTTCAACATAAGCCTTACTTTTTCTTCTAAGCCTTTGCTGATAATCACCCATAATAGATCCAGTAGCTTTTATAATTTGTTTAGGGGTTATACCATGTTTTTCATTGTAAACAAGTTGTTTTTCCCTTCGCTTAGTTGTTTGATCGATGGTTTGTTGCATTGAGTTAGTCGTTTTGTCAGCATACATAATAACTTTCCCATCAATATTACGAGCTGCACGACCTGCAGTTTGTGTTAATGATCGATTTGATCTTAAAAAACCTTCTTTATCAGCATCTAATATTGCCACAAGAGCTACTTCCGGTAAATCAAGACCTTCTCTTAATAAATTAACTCCAACTAAAACATCAAAGGTACCTTCACGCAACTGGTCCATTATTTCAACACGTTCAAGAGTATCGATATCTGAGTGTATGTAGCGACATTTTATTTCAAAACGCGTTAAGTATTTTGTAAGCTCTTCGGCCATTCTTTTTGTAAGAGTAGTAACCAGAACCCTTTGATTTTTTTCAACTCTTAAATGAATCTCTTCCATCAAATCATCAATTTGATTTAATGAAGGTCTAACTTCAATTTCTGGATCTAAAAGGCCTGTAGGTCTAATTACTTGTTCAACAAAAAATCCCTCGCACTTTTCAAATTCATAATCGGCTGGTGTGGCACTAACAAATAGCATTTGTTTGGTTATATTTTCAAATTCCTCAAATTTTAAAGGTCTATTATCAATAGCTGCGGGTAAACGAAAACCATATTCAACAAGATTTTTTTTTCGTGAATTATCACCACCAAACATTGCCCTTACTTGAGGCAATGTAACATGACTTTCATCTACAACCGTTAAAAAATCATCAGGAAAATAATCTAACAAACAAAAAGGTCGGGTACCTGGTTTTCTTCCATCAAAATATCTAGAATAGTTCTCAATACCGGGGCAATAACCAAGTTCCTTTATCATTTCCAGATCATACTCAACTCTATCTTTTATTCTTTTTGCTTCGTGTTTTTTACTAATAGAGTTGAAGTATTCAATTTGCTTAAAAAGATCATCTTGAATACTATGTATGGCACTATTCATACGATCTTTTGTAGTAACAAAAATATTTGCCGGATAAATAATTCCTGTTTTTAAGTTTTCAATAATATGATTTGAAATCGGATCAAATGACTCTATTTCTTCAATTTCATCTCCCCAAAACGTAACTCTATATGCTAAATCGCTATACGCAAGATAAATGTCAATTGTATCACCACTTACTCTAAAAGTTCCAGGTTTAAAATCAAATTCACTACGTGAATATAAACTTTCAACCAAATATCGTAAAAACTGATTTCGATTTATTACTTGTCCTTGATTAATAGTTACAGTATTGCTATGAAAATCTTCAGGATTTCCAATACCATAAAGGCATGAAACAGAAGAAACAACCACAACATCTCTTCTTCCTGAGAGTAAAGAAGATGTAGTACTTAACCTTAGTTTTTCTATTTCTTCATTTATTGAAAGATCCTTTTCTATGTATGTATCAGTAACGGGTAAATAAGCTTCAGGTTGATAATAATCATAATATGAAACAAAATATTCTACTGCATTATTAGGAAAAAACTGTTTGAATTCACCATATAATTGTGCTGCCAAAGTTTTATTATGACTTAATACTAAAATAGGACGTTCAATTTTTTCAATAACATTAGCAACAGTAAAAGTTTTTCCTGAACCGGTAACACCAAGCAGAGTTTGGTATTTATCACCACGATTAATTCCTTCAACAAGTTGCTTTATTGCTTCTGGCTGATCTCCGGTAGGTTTATATTCAGAAGTAAGATTAAATTTCATTAAGATTATTGCTTTTTAAGAATAACATAAACTGGATAATGATCACTATATCCACCGTAATAATTTGACCCTCCGTAGGTTCTGTTAGGACTTTTATTACCTTCCTTACTTTTGTATGTTATCCAATCTGGTGAGAAAATATGTGCTTCACCATTTTTAACAATATAACCGGTGTTATTTTTAAATAATGATTTAGAAACAATTATATGATCTATGATACTCCATTCACCCCTGTAACTATTTGTTCCAAGACCATCGCTTTGAAAAGGAAACATCAGATTGATCAGAGTTAAGTTCTCATCAGAATTTTTTGCTGAAAGAGTATGAAAAATACTTTTATCTGTAGGTTCATCATTCAAATCACCAATAATTAAAATTTTGGCATTTATATTATTAGTTACAATGGAATCGATTGCATTTTTAAGAGTCAAAGCACACTGAATCCTTTGTGGTTCAGTTATCTCTTTTCCACCACTTCTTGATTTCCAATGATTCACAAAAACATGTAATGTATCTGTATTTTCTAATATACCTTTAGTATATAATATGTCACGCACTTTATATTCAGTTTCAGGAGGTACTGGTATTTTTTTATGCATCAAATATTGAAATTCTTCCTTATTATAAATCAAACCAACATCAATTCCACGGGCATCGGGACTTTCTTCATGAACAATTTCATAATCTATTTTATTTAAATAATTGGTTTTTACTAAATCCTCAAGGACGTATCTATTTTCAATTTCAGCAAATCCAACCAAACATGGTAAAGCTTCAACATTAACAGAACTAATTACTTTTGCTAAATCATTAAGTTTTTTTGAATACCTTGTGTTTGTCCAGTTCTTTTTTCCCTCGGGAGTAAAATCATCGTCTTTCGTTGATGGATCATTAATTGTGTCAAAAAGATTTTCAACATTATAAAATACAAATGTTGACATATTATTTTGAGAAAATGAAAATACAGAAAATAAACAAAACAATATTATTATAGACACTCTCATAATTTGTAAGATTATAATTTGGGTTTATAAAAATACTAATATAAAATGACAAAATTAACTGACATATAGGCAGAAAAAGAAAAGCCATAAAGTATAATTTTATGGCTTTCTGTCGGGATGAGAAGATTATTTCATGATCTTCAAGTTGGAAGGATGCTCAAACATAAAGTCTGTTACTCGTTAACACTCGTTCATGTCCTTTTTTTACTGACATCCTTTCTGAGGCAAGCTCAAACTCTGTCAATAAAAAAAGTCCATTTTGCTATTGCAAAACAGACCTTTATATTTGTCGGGATGAGAAGATTCGAACTTCCGACCCCACGCCCCCCAGACGCGTACTCTAAACCTGGCTGAGCTACATCCCGATTTGAGTTGTAAAAATACTTATCAAATCTTAATATGCAAAATTTATATTAATTTAAAAATATGGTATATTTATTGATCCTAAAAAAATCACGAATTAAAATATTTAGATATTTAGTTAAGATAAATAAATCAATAAATTAAAAAATAATAATATGGCATTATTTAAATCATTAGACAATTTAGAAGAAGATAAAAACTCAAATCAGTTAGACTCAGACATTGAAAAAGTAAAATGTTTAATCATTGGATCTGGACCGGCAGGATATACTGCAGCAATATATGCTGCAAGAGCAAATTTGAATCCTGTAATGTATGAAGGTTTAGAACCAGGAGGACAGTTAACAACTACTAATGATGTTGAAAACTATCCAGGATATCCTGAAGGAGTTACAGGTCCATTAATGATGGAAGATTTTAAGAAACAAGCTCAACGATTTGGTACTGATGTTAGATTCGGTTTAGCCACTGCTGCTGATTTATCAAAACGCCCCTTTAAAATAACCATCGATGACAAAAAAAACATTGAAGCAGAATCATTAATTATTGCCACTGGTGCCACTGCAAAGTATTTAGGTATAGAATCAGAAACAAAATTTAAAGGTCAAGGTGTTTCTGCTTGTGCAACATGCGATGGCTTCTTTTATAAAGGAAAAGATGTTGCAGTTGTAGGAGGTGGTGATACTGCGGCAGAAGAAGCAACATATTTAGCTGGTTTGTGTAATAAAGTTTACTTAATAATACGAAAAGATTATATGCGTGCATCAAAGGTAATGCAAGACAGGGTATTCAATACTAAAAATATTGAAGTGCTGTTCGAACATAATACTAAAGAAATAGTTGGTGATATGAGTGGTGTAAATGGAGTTATATTAATAAATGGGAAGGGGGAAGAAGTTAAAATTGATATTCATGGCTTTTTCTTAGCTATAGGTCATTCACCGAATTCTGATATATTTAAGAATTATCTGGACACTGATGAGGTTGGATATATTATTACAGAACCTGATACTACAAAAACAAAAGTTCCGGGAGTATTTGCTTGTGGCGATGTAATGGATCCTCATTATCGTCAGGCTGTTACAGCTGCAGGAACTGGTTGCAGAGCAGCTATTGATGCAGAGAGATTTTTAGGAGCACTTTAGTAAATAACAATAAATGAGCAAAAAAATAAACCCCGAACATATTGGTCGGGGTTTTATTATTTAATAACTATAGGTTATACTGGAGCAATTTTTTCTGCTTTATATTCACCATTAATAAGTTTCTTATGAACTGCTTTAAATGCACTAATCGTATATTCAACATCTTCTAAAGTATGCATTGCAGTTGGAATCAATCTTAATAAAAGTTGTCCTTTTGGAATAACAGGATAAACAACGATTGAACAGAAAACATTATAGTTCTCTCTTAAATCCATTGTAATATTTGTTCCTTCAGGAATACTGCCAGATAAATAAACTGGAGTTACAGGAGATTCCGTAACACCAAGATCGAAACCAGCCTTACGCAAGCCAGATTGTAAAGCATTAACTACTTTCCATAGGTTTTCTCTTAATTGCTTTTCAGTTTTTAGAAGTTCTAGTCTTTTCAATGAACCAATTACGATAGGCATTGGTAAAGATTTAGCAAAAATCTGAGATCTTAAATTATATCTTAAAAAATTAATAACTTCTTCCGATGAAGCAACAAATGCTCCAATTCCGGCCATTGCTTTTGCAAAAGTAGCAAAGTAAACATCAATACCGTCCTGAACGTCAAAATGTTCGCCTGCACCAGCACCAGTTTTACCCATAGTACCAAATCCATGCGCATCATCAACCAAAAGTCTAAAACTATATTTTTCTTTTAAAGCAACAATATCTTTTAGTCTACCAAGGTCACCAGCCATTCCAAAAACACCTTCAGTGATTAATAAAACACCACCACCAGATTCCTTAACTCGCTTAGTAGCAAATCCCAACATTTTCTCACATTTTTCCATGTCGTTGTGGGCATATACAAAACTTTTTCCGCCTTTAGCTTTATGAAGAAAAATACCATCCATAATACATGCATGCGATTCATTATCATAAACGATAACATCGT
This sequence comes from Bacteroidota bacterium, assembly GCA_042584405.1. Taxonomy (GTDB): domain Bacteria; phylum Bacteroidota; class Bacteroidia; order Bacteroidales; family UBA12077; genus UBA12077. The sequence goes on along the minus strand of JBHOSR010000030.1, from coordinate 8,990 downwards.
TTCTGGTAACCAAACTGTCAATAATAGAAACCATTCCCTGGTAACCAAAATTTAATAGAAATGCATCTTCTTTTCCAACAAAATCTGCTAGTTTACTTTCTAATTCTTCATGCTTACTGGTTTGTCCAGACATCATCCTGGCACCCATTGGATATGCTAAACCATATTCTTTTGCAGCTTCAGCGTCTGCTTTTCTAACTTCAGGGTGATTTGCTAATCCAATATAATTATTTAAACTCCATGTAAGAACTTCTTTTCCTCTAAACATCATTTTAGGATGAATTTCACCTTCTAATTTTGGAAATGTGAAATACCCGTGAGCTTCTTTCATATGCTGACCCAAAGGTCCCATACTTTCTTTCATTTTGCTAAAAATATCCACGATTTATAGTTTTAATTAGTTACTTTTTTGATGCCACAAAAGTACTTAATTTTAAAAAAATAGCAAACGGATAAAAATAAATTAAATAAAATAAGCGTTTAGTGTAATTATATTTTAGCATATTAAAGTAAAATTGTACATTTGCAAAATGTTTAAAAAAATGAGAATAATAATACCGTTTATACTACTATTAGCAATAGTTTCATCATGTAAGTATGAGAAACTATTAAAAAGTCATGATTATAAATTGAAATATCAAAAAGCTCTCGAATACTATGCTGAAGAAGACTATATGAGAGCTGAAGGATTGTTTGATCAATTAAAGCCTATTTTAAAAGGTACTAAACAGGCAGACACAGTATTCTTTTATGCTGCTTATGCAAGCTTTTATCAGAAGAATTATTTGATAGCTTCACATTATTTTAATGAGTTTAGAAAAACCTTTGGTAATAGCAAGTTTGCTGAGGAAGCAGAATTTATGAATGCATATTGTACATTTTTACAATCGCCACGCCCAAGTTTAGATCAATCGTATTCATATCAAGCTATTTCGTTGTTTGGATTATATCTATCAAGATATCCAGGTAGCGAAAGAACTGAAGAGTGTCTAAATTATGTTGAACAATTAAGAAACAAACTTGTTGAGAAATCATATCAAAGTGCTAAATTGTACTATAACCTTGGTGATTATAAAGCAGCAATAATTGCATTAAATAATAGCCTAGATGATTTTCCCGAAACTGAATATAGAGAAGAAATAATGTTTTTAATATTGAAAGCTAAGTTTTTATTAGCTGAATATAGTATTGCAAATAAAAAAATTGAAAGATATCAATCTACTGTAGACGAATATTATTCATTTATTGGAGAGTTTCCTGAAAGTGAATTTACGAAAGAAGCTATAGAAATGTTTGATAATTCTCAATCTGTATTAAAAAATTAATATTTAATAAATTATAAATAGGATGGATTATAAAAAGACAAAAGCTCCTGCAACTACTGTAACCCGAAACTTAAATGAAATTGATAAGGTTACAGGAAATATTTACGAAACAGTTGCTTTAGTTTCTAAGAGAGCGAATCAAATTGGAAGCGAGCTTAAAGAAGAGTTGAATAGGAAGTTAGAAGAATTTGCATCTTATACGGATAATCTTGAGGAAGTTTTCGAAAATAGAGAGCAAATTGAGATATCACGATTTTATGAAAGATTACCTAAACCTACATTAATTGCAATGCAGGAATTTTTAGATGATCAGATTTATTACAGAAAACCTGAAGAAGAAACTGAATAGAACTATTCAAATTATTAGCTCATGAAGCTAAAAGATAAAAATATTTTACTGGGAATAACAGGAGGAATAGCGGCCTATAAGGCTGCTATTCTTATAAGGTTACTTGTGAAAGAAGGTGCACAAGTAAAAGTTGTTATGACTAAATTAGCTAAAGAATTTATTACTCCATTAACTTTAGCAACATTATCAAAAAATCCAATTTTAGTTGAGTTCTTTGATCCTGAAAATGGACAATGGAATAGTCATGTAGATTTAGGTTCATGGTCGGATTTATATCTTATCGCACCTGCTACTGCAAATTCTATGGGTAAAATGGCTCATGGTATTGCCGATAATTTATTACTTACTACGTACTTATCAGCAAAATGTCCTGTAATGCTTGCGCCAGCGATGGATTTAGATATGTTTCAGCATCCAGCCAATCTTAAGAATATTGAAACGTTAAAATCTTACGGAAATATTATTATAGAACCAGAAAGTGGTGAGTTAGCAAGCGGACTTATAGGTAAAGGAAGAATGGCTGAACCTGAAGTAATAACCGAAAAAATAATCGATTTTTTTTCTTCAAAAAAAAAACTAAAAACTAAAAAATTTTTAGTTACAGCAGGACCAACTTATGAACCCATTGATCCTGTTAGATATATTGGTAATTATAGCACTGGGAAAATGGGATTTGCATTAGCTGAAGAATTAGCAAACCAGGGAGCTGAAGTTATCTTAATAGCAGGGCCTACTCAATTAGATACAACAAACGCGCAAATTATAAGAATTGATATTCAAACTGCACACGAAATGTATAATGAATCTGTTAAACATTTTCCTAAATGTGATGCAGCCATCATGTCTGCAGCAGTTGCTGATTTCAAACCATCAATTAAATATTCCCAGAAAGTAAAAAGAGGAAAAGATGAAATGCAAATTACTCTTGAGCCTAATAAAGATATTGCTGCGGAGCTTGGGAAATTGAAAAAAGAGAATCAAATTTTGGTGGGATTTGCATTGGAAACTAATGACGAGTTAGTAAATGCCAAAAAGAAGATTAAAAATAAAAACCTTGATTTTATCGTTCTTAATTCGTTGAAAGAGGAGGGAGCAGGATTTGGTTATGATACAAACAAAATAAGCATAATTGATAATCATGACAATATCTTTAAATTTGATTTAAAATCAAAGAGTATGGTTGCTGTTGATATAGTTAATGAATTAATTAAAAAGCTTCAGAAATAATTAAAGATGAAAAAACTCATTGTATTGATTTTCGTAATTTTAGTACTTGTATTTTCATCTTATAGCCAGGAGTTAAGATGTAATATACAAGTTGTATCAAGTCAAATTCAAGGTACAAATAAGCAAGTATTCCAAACTTTACAAACTGCTATTTATGAGTTCATGAATAATTCAGCGTGGACTAATCATGTGTATTCTAATGAAGAGCGAATTGAGTGTAATATTGTAATTAATCTTCAAAGTCATAGTGGAGATGAGTTTAATGGTAGCATTCAGGTTCAATCGCGCAGGCCTACTTATAATACATCGTATAGTACAACAATACTTAATTTTAAAGATGATGATGTAAGATTTAATTATGTAGAATTTGAACCTTTAGAGTTTAGTATTAATGAACACAGATCAAATCTAACTTCGATCCTAGCGTATTATGCATACATAATAATAGGATTAGATTATGATACTTTTTCAATGATGGGTGGTACTGAGTTTTTTCAAAAAGCAGAACTTATTGTAAATAATGCGCAAAATGCTCCTGAAAAGGGTTGGAAAGCTTTTGAAAGTCGTAAAAACAGGTATTGGCTAATCGAAAATATTCTAAATGACCGATACAAGGGCTTACGTGAGTTTTTATACCGTTATCATAGACTTGGACTTGATATAATGGAGAGTAAAGAAGCTGTAGGTAGAGGTGAAATAGCTGAGAGTCTTAATTTATTACAAAAAATCTATCGTCAAAAGCCAGATCCTTACTTATTCTTTTATGATCTTGTAATGAACTCAAAATCTGATGAATTAATAAATATATTTTCAGAATCGTTTATGGCCGAAGCTGATAGAGTTTATACAACTCTGGTTGAAATTGATCCCACAAGGGCTGATAAATACAAGAAAATAAAACAGCAATAATCATTTTATTAAATTAATTTTCAAGCTTGATTAAAAGGGTTTTCAATAATCTTTTTTTAGTATGTTTGTAATCATTATTTAAATAAATCTGATTTTATGTTACAGTCTATTTATATTCAGAACTATGCTTTAATCAATGAGTTAGAAATTGATTTTAACTATGGATTGAATATAATTACTGGTGAAACTGGAGCAGGAAAATCAATCTTATTGGGCGCTTTGTCCTTAGTTCTGGGACAAAGAGCAGATACAACTGTTTTAAAGGACAAAACAAAAAAATGTTTTGTTGAAGCAAAATTTCAAATCAAACAATATAAGATTAAAGATTTCTTTACTGAAAATGATTTAGATTATGAAGATTTAACTACCATTCGTCGCGAAATAGCTGTTAATGGTAAGTCTCGCGCTTTTATTAATGATACTCCAGTAAATCTTCCAGTATTAAAGGATTTGAGTAATAATTTAATCGACATTCATTCGCAACATGAAAGTTTATTTTTAGGGGATGATCACTTCCAGTTAAGTCTGGTTGATTCTTTTGCAAACCATATAGAATTACTTGATAGTTATAAAAACAGATTTGATGAGTTTAATATCCTTACATTAGAATACAAAAAATTAGTTGATAATGCAGAAAGAGCAAGATCTGATTTAGATTACTATCAATTTCAGTTTGATCAGTTAGATTCTTTAAAATTAGTTGAGGGAGAGCAAGAGGAATTAGAAAAAGAATTAGAACAACTTAATCATGCTGAGGAAATAAAGCTAAAACTTTCTGAAAGTAATCACTTGCTTACAGGCGAAGAACAAGCCATTCTAGCCAATCTAAAGCAAACTAAGAATGCAATAGAATCTATTTCAAATTATTTGAAAGATGGAGATGATTTATTAAATAGAATTGAATCTACCTACATAGAACTTCAAGATATTAATGCTGAAATTGAGCAGTTAAGCGAGAAAATAGAACACGATCCCCCAAGAATTGAATTTATACGTGAACGACTTAATAATATATATGCACTTGAACAAAAGCATAAGGTTTCTGCTGATAAAGAATTAATTGGAATAAAAGAAGAATTGCAACAACAAATTGATCTTATAAATTCTTATGATTTTGAAACAGAAAAAATAAAGAAGAAAATAGATTTAATACATCAAGAGTTATTAATTGAATCGAAACAGATTTCTGATAATAGGGGAGCAGTTATCCCAAAAATTGAATATAAAGTAATAGAAATGCTTCAGCAGCTTGGAATTCCTAATGCAAACTTTAAAGTTGAGCAAATTCCAACGGAAGAGTTTTTACCAACAGGTAAAGAAATTATACGATTCCTATTTTCAGCAAATAAAAATGTCTCATTAGAAGAATTATCAAAAGTGGCATCGGGTGGTGAAATTTCTAGATTAATGTTGAGTATAAAATCCCTGATAGTAGAAACTTCAACTTTACCTGCTATTATTTTTGATGAAATTGATTCAGGAACATCTGGAGAAATAGCCGATAAAATGGGAATGATAATAAAGCGAATGTCTGAAAATATGCAGGTAATTAATATAACACATTTACCACAGATAGCAAGCAAGGGCGATTATCATTATTTGGTTTACAAACAGGATAATCATGAAACTACAAATACATATATAAAACTCTTATCACAAGAAGAAAGAATAAGCGAAATTGCTAAAATGTTAAGTGGTGAAGCACTTACTGAAGCTGCAATTCAAAATGCAAAAGTTTTGTTATCTAAATCAGAATAAATCTTAATAATAAGTGCAAGTGAACATTATTTTTTCATAATTGTATCTAACTTGTATAAACAAAATTATTTAATCATGGCATTTAATTTATTAAAAGGAAAAAAAGGATTAATATTTGGTGCATTGAACAATAAATCAATAGCATGGAAAGTGGCTGAAAAAGCTTATGAAGAGGGAGCTGAAATTGTTTTGACAAACGCACCATTTGCATTACGATTAGGAGATACCGAAGAATTGGCAAAGGCATGTAACACAGAAGTTATTCCTGCAGATGCAACCAATATTGATGATATTAATAATCTGGTTGATAAAACAATGGAGAGATTTGGAGGTAAGTTTGATTTTATTCTTCACTCAATAGGTATGTCTCCAAACGTAAGGAAAGGAATAACATACGATAACCTAAATTACGAATATTTCTTAAAAACATTAGACGTTTCTGCGCTTTCATTCCATAAAATATTGCAAGTTGCCAGAAAAAAGGATGCCCTAAATAATTGGGGATCTGTATTAGCACTTTCTTATGTTGCTGCACAAAGAACTTTATATGGCTACAATGACATGGCAGACGCAAAATCGTTATTAGAATCAATTGCACGAAGTTTTGGGTACATTTATGGTAGAGAAAAGAAAATAAGAATAAATACAATATCGCAATCACCAACTCCCACAACAGCCGGATCTGGGATAATGGGTTTAGAGGGATTAATGGATTTTTCAAATAGAATGTCGCCTTTAGGAAACGCTACGGCCGAGGAATGTGCAGATTTTTGTATTACAATGTTCTCCGATTTAACAAAAAAAATAACAATGCAGAACTTATTCCACGATGGAGGATTTTCAAGTATGGGTATGAGCCGAAGAGCAATGGATGTGTATAGTAAAAACCTGGATGAATGTTGCGAATTTAGAGATGTTACTCATAAATTTGAAGAGTTCTAAAAAATTGCCAGGTATTTATCTAGCTTTTTTTATTTAAAGTTGGTTAATTATTATTTTTCAAGTAGATCTCTAACTTATTTAAGATAATCGGATACGCAATAGGGAATTACCTAGGTTTTATTATTTCAGAAATATTAAAAGTCATATAAACATAAGAATATTTAAAATAAACAACTTATTGGTTTAACTATGAAAGAAATTGAGTTTATTCTTTATGTTGAGAATCAATCACAGAGTAAATATTTTTACGAACAACTTTTAGAGATTAAACCTAAATTAGATGTTCCAGGGATGACAGAATTTCTATTAAGAGATTTTGTTAAATTAGGATTAATGCCGGAAGAAGGAATTGCCAAAATATTAAAGGATAAGATTCCTCATCCAAAGAAAGCAAATGGAGTCCCTCGATGTGAATTGTATTTAATAGTTGAAAAGGCAGATTCGTATATTCATAAAGGAGTTCAGTTGGGAGGAACGTTGATTAGTGAATTAGAGACAAGAAATTGGGGAGATAAAGTAGGATATATCTCCGATTTAGACGGTCATATAATTGCATTTGCCGAAAAAGATTAAAATCAATTAGGTGATTCTAAAAAAGAAAATTCATTCCAATATATAATCCGCTTGAACCATCACGTTTATCAGCAGTTAAACCATAATCAAAAGCCACAATGAAGTTTTCGTTTAAAACGAAGTGAAGACCCAATCCATAACTAACATGTAGTTTGTCATTTTCAGTATCGAAATAGTTATTTAGATCAACACTGCCATCTGTTGGAAATTTATTTTTATCAATCTTCGTTTCTTGAATTACTTGACCAAAATCTGAAAATGTACTTAATGCAATATATAGATTCTGATTTTTAATAACAGTTTTTATAAATTTCCACCGAAATTCAAGATTTCCATAAAATATAGCATCACCTACAACTCTATTTCTAAGGATTCCACGTATAGATTTAGCACCTCCAAGACCCTCTACGGAAATAGATGAGTTATAAGAAAAGTTTAAATATGGCAACATATAAAATGGTGTATTGCCTGCAATGGTTGATTGATATCCTATTCTATAAGCAAATGATAATTTACTTTTAATTACTGTAAAATATTGACGATGGCTTAGTGATAACTGTGTATAATCATTTTCATAATTATCTAGAAAACTTGGCGCAGTTACTAATATAATTTCAGACCATAATCCAGACATTGGATTGGCTTCATTATCGCGAGTATCATAAATGATTCCTAATTTTATGTAATTAATTTTACCACCATCTGCTTCTTTTTCAGGAATAATTCCCCATGCAACATACTCATCATATAAACCCGGAACACTGTCAATCGATGGTAATATTTCATCATCACTTAATCCACTATTTAAAGCATTAATATCTACTGATGCTAACTTATGGTTTATATGTGCAAAACCAGCGTGCCATCTTATTTTGTCCTTATATAGTTTACCTGAAAAGTCAGCTGCAAAACGTATTACTTTGCGTTCCATTCTATAATACATTCGAGATTTATACAACAGGTTATTTGGATCATTATCTTCAAAATCAGGATTATATGCAGATTGATAACCGTTATATCCATAAAAATCTAAAGCTTGTTCAGTTAAATAGCTTAAGTCTGAGGTGATTCTTATAGGTTTGTTTGGAAACAGATGTCCCGAATCGAAAGATAGCTGGTTAATTCCGCTTCCTTTTGTGGTTCTTGACATTTCAACATATATAGATTGTAAATATTCAGGATAACTTGTAGGTTTACCGTAATTATAAAAATTAGCAAGAGCACCGTATTTAAAACCAAGATCTGAGTCGTATGCAATTACAGGCACTGCTCCGAAAGTCCAGCCATCCTTTATTTTTTCTTCCTTACTGCCTGCCGGTCGGGCAGGTTTAGAATTTACTTTTAATGAATCCTGGCCTCTAGATATAAAAGAAAGTAATAGTAAAAAGATGACAGAATTTATTAAAATAGGGTTTCTCATAAATTTAATAACGATTAAAAACCACTAAGAGTCATTGTAACTGTAGGGATTAAAAGTAAAAAACCTAATATAACCAATATTATCATAAATGGAGTTATCCATTTTACCCATTTTTCATAAGGAATTTTAGCTACACCAAGTACTCCAATTAAAACACCTGATGTTGGTGTAATCATATTTGTAAATCCGTCACCTAGTTGAAATGCCATTACAGTTGCTTGCCTCGAAATTCCAATTAAATCAGAAAAAGGTGCCATAATGGGCATAGTTAAAGCAGCTTTTGCGCTACCCGAAGGAATTATAATATTAATAAAAGTCTGAATCATATACATTATTCCTATAGAACCAATTTTACCCATTGTTTTCATCGATTGTGAAACTGAATGTAGAATAGTATCAATAATTTTACCTTCCTGCAGTACAATTATAATACCTCCTGCTAAGCCAACAATGGGTAAAATTGGTTCTATAGGAATAATGTATATGA
>JBHOSR010000029.1:0-26588 GCA_042584405.1 Bacteroidota bacterium | reverse complement strand
GGTTAAAAGAGAAAGAAAGTAAAATTCAAGCTAAAGTGGACATGCTTAAAAAAGGAGATGACACTGAAGCTAAAAAACGCTTAGATGCTGAAACTAAAGTACGTGAAGCAAGAGCTGAAGAAGTAGCTAAGAAAAATGCAGCAGCAGCAGCAGCAGAGGCAAAAGCAAATGCACCAGAAACAGAGGATGTGACTGGAACTGTTGAAGAAACAGTAGAAACAAAAACTGAAGAAGTTTCTGAGGCTGTTGAAGTAACTGAGAAAGTAAAGACTGAAGAAGCACCAGAGGCTGTTGAAGAAATAGCTGAAGCTTCTGAAGAAAAAACTCCTGAAGCAGAAAATAAAGAGGAAGCACCAGAAGCTTAAGATATTTTCGTGCATGAAAAAAGATGATCATTACTTATTAGGATCGCTTTTAAAGACAATAGGAATTAAAGGCGAGATTCTATTGAAGTTTAATTATGATTGTCCGGAAGAAATTCAAAAATTGGAATCAATTTTTATCGATGTTGATAATAAATTGGTTCCTTTTTTTATTGAAGAAATTAGATTAAGATCATCAAGTACTGCAATTGTAAAACTAGAAGGTTTGAATGAGGATACAAAATCAATTGAATTTGTCGGATCTGAATTTTATATTTCATTTGATCAAGTTAAAAAGCTACAAATTGAATCAGAACAAAATATTGATGTGATAGATTACAAAGTCTATGATCAAAACAAATTATTAATAGGTAAGGTAATTGAATTCATCGATATTCCAGAAAATCCTTTACTGAATGTTAAGACCGAAAAAAATGAATTATTAATTCCTGCTAAAGATGAGTTAATAATTGAGATTGATGATGATTTAATGGAAATACACGTTAATATTCCAGAAGGGTTATTTGATATTGACTAAAATACAACGTCATTTTCATATTTTATTATTTTACTACGCCATTCATCAGGCAATTGAATCGCTTCATTTTCTTTTAATCCAAACGCAACTAAAATCGCATCGTTTTTAGCTTTTATTTCATTTGTTGATGCATTAATAATTTCTTGATTCATTTGGAGACTCTTATTTCCTAACTTATAAACTTTTGATAATACAACAATTTCTTCATGTAAAAAAATAGGATTTAAGTATTCGATTGTAATCTTTGCAAGAACCAATGCTTTTATTTTCCATTCCATTCTTTGTTCAAAGACTTTTTCGAAGTACTGAGTTCTAGCCATGTCAAAATAATTCTGATAAACAGAATTGTTTACATGAGCCATTATATCAATATCATTAAATCGTATTTGAATTGGTGTTTTATGAAAAAAGCTAAGATTGTTATTGCTCATGATTCTGGAATTCAATATCGAGCTCTTCGTAAATTGAGTTTTGACTTTTAAATTCAGGAACTATTTCCTTCATTTTTCTAACAACATCAGTATTATTATGATTTTTTTGTAAATTAATTAGTTCTTTAAACTTTTCTTGTACTTGTTTAAAATCATAATCACGAACTTTTGCAACCATAATTTTTGAATGATGCGTTGGCATTGTATTTTCCAGATCGTTTAAAAGTTCTTCGTACAATTTTTCTCCAGGTCTTAAACCTGTATATTTTATTTGTATGTCTTTGCCAATAGAAAGCCCAGAAAGTTTAATCATTTTCTTTGCAAGATCAATAATCTTAACAGATTTGCCCATGTCGAAGATAAATATTTCACCACCATCGCTAATAGCTCCTGCTTCAAGTACTAACTGACAAGCCTCAGGAATCGTCATAAAATATCGAGTTACATCAGGATGTGTAACTGTAATAGGGCCTCCTTTATCGATTTGTTTTTTAAATCGTAAAATTACTGAACCATTCGAACCTAAAACATTTCCAAAACGAGTTGTAATAAAGTTTGTTTGGCTAATTTGGTTAAATGCCTGAATATATATTTCAGCTATTCTTTTTGAAGCACCCATTACATTTGTGGGATTTACTGCTTTATCGGTAGAAACCATCACAAATTGCTCAACTTTATATTGATTCGAAACATCTGCAATGATCTTAGTTCCAAGAATATTAGTTCTTAATGCTTCAGTTGGATTATTTTCCATCATAGGAACATGCTTATATGCTGCTGCATGATAAACTATGGATGGTTTATATATTTCAAATAGTTTTTTGACCCTATATTCATCAGCAACATTTCCAATAACGATTTCGAAATTGTAAAAATTAGATTTTTCTTGTAGATCAAGTTCCATATCGTATAATGGAGATTCAGCCTGATCAAATAAAATAATCTTCCGAGGATTGAATTTTATTAATTGGCGAACAATTTCACTACCAATAGATCCGGCGGCTCCAGTAACTAATATAGTATTATTAAGGGTTTTTTTCTTTATTTTATTAATATCCAGAACAATAGGAGGTCTTTCAAGCAAGTCTTCAATCTTAATTTCTTTAATCTGATTAAAACTTAATTCTCCATTAATCCATGTATTTATATCTGGAACAGAAAGAACACGCACATCAAATTGTAAACATTGTTCGATTATATCTTGTTTTTCTTCAGGTCCTATATTTTCTTTAGCAATAATTAACTTCTCAACGGTGTTTTTTTCTAAAAGATTTTCAAGATGATCTGGATGATAAATCGTAACGCCTTCGAGTGTCTTACCAATATTGGCACTCTCAATATCCATAAATGCCAAAACCTTATGCTTACTTTCTGCGTCTCTATCAAGTGTTCTTTTGGTTATAACACCAAATTGTTCAGCTCCATAAATTATTATATCTGTTTTGAGCTTACTTGGATTATAAAGTTCTTGATAAATTATTTTTGTTGATAGGCGGAATGATGCCATTAAAAAAACAGTTAACAAAAAGTCTATTACAACAATTGATGAAGGAATAATAAAAGTACCGCTTATAAAGAAATAATTAATAACATTAAAAATGATAAAAACCAAACTTCCTGTAATAGCTACAATAAAAATTCTTTCTGTATCTTTTGCACCTGAATAACGAATGATACCGGCATACGTTCTAAATATTAGAAAAGTTATTGATCTGAAAAATAAAACAAAAGGAATAATAAAACTTAAACGTGTATAATATTCAGGAGGAATGATAAAATTAAATCGAAGAAGAAAAGCAAAAGATATTGAAATCCCACAAATAAATAGATCAATTAAAAATACAATCCACCTGGGAGTATATGATTTTGGAAACTTGATCATTTAGTTTAAAAGCTGTTATAGTAAATGAAAACTCTCAATTCTAATAATTCAAAAATATTAAAAATATTGCAGCATGTATAATTTTTTAGCGTCTTTTATCAAAACATAACAAAAATCTGAGATTATGAAAACAAAACTATTTAAAACAGTTACAGCTATTACATTTATTCTTTTAGGATTATTATTTAGCAACTCTTATGCAGGTTCTTTATTAGAAGATAAGAAAGAAACAAGAGAAGTAGGAGATTTTAATGAAATTGGATTATCAATACCTGCAAATTTATATCTTACTCAAGGATCTAAAAATGAGGTCGTAATTGAAGCTGATGAGGACTTATTGGAAAAAATTGAAACAGAAGTAAACGGAACAAGCTTAAATATTAAATTTGAAAAGTGGTATAATTACAAAGGTGTTGGAAAAATTAATGTTTACATTACGGTTAAGGAAATAAAGAAACTAGTGGTATCAGGGTCTGGTGATATTATCGCAAAATCAGCTATAAATGCAGACAAGTTGGCTTTTATTGTGTCAGGAAGCGGATCAATATTGATTGATGACTTAACTACGCAAAAAGTCTATGCTATGATAACTGGATCAGGTGATGTAAGAATTGAAGGGAGCTCTAAACCAAATGAACTTGATGTAACAGTTACGGGTTCTGGAGACTTTGAATCAGCTAAACTGGAATTTAAAGTAGCCGACTTAAACATAACTGGTTCAGGATCAATCCATACTTTTGTTACTGAAGAATTAGAAGCAAGTATAACTGGTAGTGGGAAAATCTATTATAAAGGAAGTCCTTTGATTGATGCAAATATTACTGGCAGCGGACGAATTAAAAACGATTATTAAATATAATCAAAATTTGTAGCTTCATTGTAGTTAGTGGAGCTACTTTTTTTCTCACTTTCTTAGTACTTGAATTTCACCATTTGTTTCAAGTTTTACAATACTTGAAGGATCCACTATAGAGTAATCATCTTGTCTCCAATTTACAACATAATCAACTGAATTAATTATTTCCTGACTTATCTCAGCAAAGTTTTGTGGAGAAGAATTTCCGCTAATATTAGCTGAAGTTGAAACTATTGGATTTCTAAATTTTTGTATAAGACTTTTATTAAAAGGATCGTTTGAAATTCTAATTCCAATACTACCATCTTGAGCAACCAAATTGGGAGCCACATTTTTTGCACCTGAATATATAATTGTAATAGGTTTATCAGATAAATCAATCAAATCCCAGGCTATTTCTGGCATCTCATTAATGTAATTGTGTATTTTATTTGGATTGTCTAGAAGGATAAGCATGCTTTTTCGATCACTTCTTTTTTTAATTTGATAAATTCTTTCTACCGCTTTCACATTTAAAGCATCGCATCCAAGGCCCCATATAGTATCAGTAGGGTATAAAATAACACCTCCCTGTTTTAATATTTCCAATGATTTATTTAAATCTGGCTGAAAACTATTTGTTAATTCCATAAGGAGTATATGTGGTTTTTTTATCGACAACATCATTTAAATATTCCATATTGGCTTTATCTCGCTCTAATTTACTATGAAATAAATGATATTGAATGGCCAAATGTTTAACCGGCTTAACCTTTTTTCCTGCATTTCTTAATCTGAATTCCAAATCAGTATCTTCTCCTACAGCTGGTTTCTTATAACGTTCATCAAATCCATTTATCTCTAACAAATCTGATTTATAAACAGAGAAATTGCTTCCAAGCACTCCTTTATCTTTCGTATTTATTTTCTTTCTGATCAAATTATTTTTTATATAAATTGCATTTTCTAAGTGTGTACCTCCAATTATTGATTTAAGTAGTAATCCTATAAATGCATATCTTTTTTCTAAAATTCCTTTTTTTACATTTTTGTAAGTTAATTTATCGGAAATATACTTTGACAGATTAGATCTTCTTCCTGCTAAAATTGTATTTTGTTCTCTGTTTAGAAGATGCTCTTTAACAAAGTTTTTATGAGGAATGCAATCACCATCAATAAAAATGATATAATCTGTTTCAGTTTTTTGTATCGCTTTGTTTAAAATTTCATTCTTTCTCCAGCCTTGATCTTCATGCCATACATGTTTAATTTTTAGTGAAGAATGCTTTATATAATCTTCTATTTTTTCAACTACTTCCTTTTTTGATCCATCATCAGCAAGCAGAATTTCAAAATTTTCATTTGATTGTCGCTCAAATCCTGCTAATACGAGTTCAATAAACTTATAGTTGTTATAAATTGATATTACTATTGAAGTTTGAAATTTTTCCATTTTTTGCATTCTTGGTCATTGTATTACTACCAATCTTCATTATGCTAAATATTAAAATACTGTGCAAATATATAAATTGTCATAAATAAGTGTCATATATTTGTTTTAATAAAACTTTTTATTCATGATACAGATTAGTGCAGTAATTATTACTTTAAATGAAGAAAGAAATATTGAGAGGTGTTTAGATTCAATTCTGCACATTGTAGATGAAATCGTCGTTATCGATTCTTATTCAACTGATAAAACAAAAGAAATATGTGAATCATACAATGTAAAGTTTTATGAACATAAGTTCTTAGGTTATTCCGTTCAAAAAAATTATGGAATAAAAAAGGCATCAAATCCATATATATTGTCTTTAGATGCTGACGAAGTTTTATCGGAACGTTTGCAAGAATCTATTCTTGCGATTAAGAGTAATTGGAAATATGATGCATATTCATTTAATCGTTTAACTAATTATTGTGGTAAATGGGTTCGTTTTGGAGGTTGGTATCCTGATAGAAAGGTGCGATTATGGGATTCTAGAAAAGGAAATTGGGGTGGTTTAAAAGTACACGAAAAATTAATTTTTAATAAAAGAGTTCGGATTAAACATATTAAAGGTGATTTACTTCACTATTCATATTATACAATAGATGAACACGTAATTCAAGCAAATAAATATTCTTCAATCCTTGCCCAGTCGTATTTTGAAAATGGAAGATTTATTTCTGTTTTTGGAATTGTTACACGACCTATTTGGAGGTTTTCACGTGATTTCATTATAAAATTTGGATTTCTAGGAGGCTTAACAGGATTGCATATTGCACTTATTTCCTCAATGGAGGTATTTTTAAAATACATTAAACTCTACAGATTACATGCAAAGTCTTTCAAACCAGATTATAAAAATATTTGTTTCCTAAACTCAAATAAAGTATGGGGTGGTGGAGAAAAGTGGACTTTAGATACTGCACTTCATTTATCAAAGCGGGGTTATAATGTATTAATTGTTACCAATAAAAATTCATCATTATTTCGATCTGCTCGGAAATATGAATTAAACCTTGATTTAAAAAGTATTAAAATTACAACCTACAGTTCAATAAATTCAGTACAGAAAATACGTTTCAGAAGGATATTAAAAGCATATAATATTGGAACTTTATTTTTAAATTTATCTAACGACTTAAAATTTGGAGCTAAAGTTGCTAATAAACTGGGAGTAAAGAAAGTAATTTACAGAAGGGCTATACCTAAGCCAATTAAAAGAAAATGGTACTATAAAAAAGTATTTACAAACTATATACATAAAATAATTACTAATTCTGAACAAACAAAGAAAGGTGTTTTATTAAATTACTCAGATATTATTAGTAATAGCTTGGTAAGAGTTATTTATAATGGTTTAAAAGTAAATGATAGTTGCTATCAGTTTGAAAAAGAAAAAAGAGATGAAATTGTTATAGGAGCTGCGGGTCGATTATCGAAAGAAAAAGGTCATTTATACTTAGTTCAATTAGCTTCAATTCTGAAAGAACAAGAAATCCCATTTAAAATTAAAATCGCCGGGGAGGGTAAATATAGAAAAAGACTAGAAAAAGAAATCCAAAAACTTAATTTGAATGACCAGGTTGAATTAATGGGATTTGTAAAAGATCTTAAAGAATTTTACAGTCAAATTGATATTTTTGTTTTACCATCTATATGGGAAGGTTTTGGATTTGTTTTATTAGAAGCCATGAGTTACTCTTTGCCAGTTATTGCATTCGATACTGGAAGTTCTGTGGAAATTATTGAAGATAATATAAATGGTTTTGTAATATCTGATTACAATGTGGAAGTTTTAGCAGAAAAAGTGATTGAGTTATATAGAAATAATGAATTAAGAGAATCGATAGGAAAAGCGGGATACAAAATATTAAAAGAAAAATTCTCAGTTCAAAAAACATTTAGTGAAATTGAGAATGTTATTGAAGAATGATGAAAGCATTATCGTCTAATAACTAAAAACTTGCAAGCTTATCAATATTTATTTCAAAAGCACATTTAAAATGATCTTTAGGGCATTTTTTAAATCCATGTAAACCACAGGGACGACACTCAAGTTTTTCGTCAATTTCAACAACTTCTGCTTGGTCTGATAATGGCCCAAAACCAAAATCTGGTACCGTTGAACAAAATATAGCAGTAGTTGGTGCGTTCATTGCCGAAGCCATATGCATAGGTGCAGAATCGTTTACAAAATTCATGGTTGCATTTGCTATTAATGCCGAAGTTTGTAAAAAACTTAACTCACCACATAAATTAATTATATTATTCCGATTACTGTTAGAAATAATTTCATCACATGCATTTTTATCATCAGGACCACCGATTAAATAAATAAGAAATTTTGAGTCTACTTTTTTAATCAGATCAATCCATTTTTTAGCAGGGAACTGTTTTGTAAACCAAACTGAAGTAGGAGCCATGCATATATAAGGTCTCATTTTATATTGCGATACAATTTGAAAATCCTCTTCAGTAGGATATAATTTAGGCTTATAGATACTATTATCAGTAATTTCAGTAATTAGCTCAATATTTCTTTCAACTTCATGTTTACCATTTCCAATTTCATGCTTAATTTTTCTTGTGAATAGGAAAGATAATGGATTTTTATCGAATCCAACTTTGATTTTGCCGTTAGAGAGTGAAGTTATTATTCCTGTTGACGCAAATCGCTGTAGGTTTATTATATAGTCGTATTTCTTGCTTCGTATAAGTTTAATAATACGAAACATATTCTTTCTTTTCTCTTTCTTTTTATCCCAAATTAATAGATTTGAAACATAAGGATGATTTCTCAAGAGATTTTCGTTTCCTTTTCGCAACAAAAAATCTATTTGAGAATCTGGGTAAAACGCATGTAATTTTTCTATAATTGGAGTTGCAAGAATTACATCACCAATAAACGCGGTTTGAATAACTAAAAACTTTACCATCTTTAAACTGCAACATTATATTCTCTTAAAGCATCGTTTAAGGATGTTTTAAGATTTGTAGATTCTTTTCTTTTTCCAATAATTAATGCACAAGGAACCTGGTATTCGCCTGCATTAAACTGTTTTTTCTGTGTTCCAGGTATAACAACAGAGCGCGCTGGAATAAGACCTTTATATTCTACTGGCTCAGATCCTGAAACATCAATTATTTTTGTTGATTTTGTTATTACAACATTGGCTCCTAAAACAGCTTCTTTTTCAATATAAACCCCTTCTACAATTATAGACCTCGATCCAATAAAACAATCATCTTCAATTATTACAGGAGCTGCTTGTACTGGTTCCAATACACCTCCTATTCCAACACCACCGCTAAGGTGTACATTTTTACCTATTTGTGCGCAAGAACCAACAGTTGCCCAGGTGTCAACCATTGTTCCAGAATCAACATATGCTCCAATGTTAACGTACGAAGGCATCATAATTACATCCCTGGCAACAAACGATCCATAACGAGCTATGGCATGAGGAACAACCCGAACACCTAAAGTGTCATATCCTGATTTCAAGTCAATCTTATCGTGAAACTCGAAGGGACCTACCTTTGTAACTTCCATTTTCTGAATTGGGAAATATAGAATTACTGCTTTTTTTATCCATTCGTTTACTTGCCAGCCTTTTTCGGTAGGCTCTGCAACCCGCACATTACCTTTATCCAAAAGTTCTATTACCTGTCGAATGGCTTTTTGAGTGGATTCTTCTTTAAGTAAGGATCTGTCTTCCCAGGCTAGCTCCACTATTTTTTGATATTCTGAAACCATAGTTTAAAACTTTATAGCTGACAATTACTTAACATATTGCGAAGATAACCAAAAAATGAATGCGAAAAAGATTCCATAAGAAGCGAAGATTTATGTGGATTAAATGCCTAAATATTAATTTCTGGATTTTTAATAAGTTTAATATACTAAAGAATGCTTATTTTAGAAAAATGAAAATTAAACTATAATGTTAGATAAAATAGTAAAAGTTAGCAGAGATAAAAGAAAAGGATTGAAGTTTTCTATAGTTATTCCAACATGGAATAATCTTGATTATTTAAAGTTATTAATAAAAAGCATTGATCATAATTCGTATTTTAAACATCAGATTATTGTAATTATTAATGAGGGAAAAGATGGAACTCTTAAATGGATCAAATCCGAAGAAAACATTGACTATGTTTATTCAGAAGAAAATATAGGAATTTGTTTTGGGCTTAACAGTTGCCGATCATTAGTAAAAACTGATTATATAGTATATGCAAATGACGATATGTATTTTCTTCCCGATTGGGATCTGGAATTGTTTAATGAAATAGAAAGCATTGGACATAAGATGTTTATGCTTTCGTGCACTATGATTGAGCCTTACAATACTTCCAATTCATGCGTCATAGTTAAAAATTATGGTGATACCATTGAAAATTTTAATGAATCTAAACTTCTTAACGAATATAAAAATTTAAGTAAAAAAGATTGGTCAGGAAGCACTTGGCCTCCCAACATTGTTCATATTGATTTGTGGGACTTAGTAGGTGGAATGAGCATAGAATATACTCCTGGTATGTATTCAGATCCAGACTTATCGCAAAAAATTTGGAAAACAGGCGTAAGATATTACAAAGGATTGGGTAGAAGCAAGGCTTATCATTTTGGATCAAAATCTACAAAAAGAGTAAGTAGAAATAAGGGAAGTGAGACTTTTTTACATAAATGGGGTATTACAGCGAATACCTTTTTATCGATTTACTTGCAAAGAGGGATGGATTTTAACGGCTATCTTAGGAATATAAATTTAAGTTTCAGATTAAAAATATTAAATAAACTGAAAAGAATAATTAAAAGTTTTATGTAAGTCAATGTTTAAAATAATTACAGAAAGTTAAAGATTGTTAAACCCAAGTCATAGTCATAAATCATATTTTATATTTGTATTTAAATGGTATTGACTTGATAACTGAAACCCTAAAAAAATACACTTTTACTTTTTTATTAAGTTTATTAATAATTCCACTTTTTGCACAACAAAGTGACAGCTTATACTATTTTTCAGGCCAAGTTGTAAGCAAAGACGGTAAGTATCCTGTTGCCTTAGCACATATAATTAATATTGATCAGCATTGGGGTGCCGTTGCCGACACTTTAGGATATTTTAATATTTGGGTGAAATCAGAAGATACTTTAAATATCTCCGCAATAGGGTTTGATTATCTTAGCTTTGGTGTTAATGGAACTACTAATGATTCTGTTGTAAGAATCGAAATTCAAAACAGATATTATGAGATTCCTGAAGCTACCATATCTTATTTGGGTACATATAAAGATTTTGAATATAAAGTTTTAAATCTGAAATTGCCAGAATCAGGCATAAATCCTGAATTTGAAAAATTATTTAAAGTAATTGATCCTCCTCCACTTTTTGTAGAACCTGAAATTACTAGCCCTGCTTCACTTATTTATGTCTTATTCAGTAAAGATGCAAAGGAAAAAATAAAATATGCAGAATTAGACGAAGAAGGTAAAGTAAATAATGAAGTCCTTAAACGTTATAATGAACATATAATTAGAAATTTAACAGGCTTAAGCGGTGAAGAAGCATATAAATTCATGCGGTTTTGTAATTTTCAAGACAAATATATCTTAAGTATCGATGATTATAACTTATATTCAGAAATTTTATTAAGATTTGAGTCCTACAAAAAAAGTAAAGAAGATTCCTTATTGATCGAATAATTTTTTTATTTTGGGTAAAAATATAGATATGTCGTTACAAGTTCCTCAATTTATAGATATTCAGGATGCTCATAAAAGAATAAAATCACTTATTCACAGAACTCCTGTATTATCTTCAATAAGTATAAACGATATTCTGAATATTGATTTATCCTTTAAATGTGAGAATTTTCAGAAGGTTGGTGCATTTAAATTTCGGGGTGCTACTAATGCAGTGCGATTATTAAGTAAAACAGAATCAGAAAAAGGTGTTACTACTCATTCTTCAGGAAATCATGCTGCTGCATTAAGTTTAGCTGCCAGGCAGTTAGGAATTCCAGCATATATTGTAATGCCTAAAAATGCTCCAGAAATAAAGAAAAAAGCGGTTGAAGGATATGGAGCAAAAATTACTTTTTGTGAGCCGACTTTACAATCTAGAGAAGAAACTTTAGGCAAAGTCAAAAATGAAACCGGAGCAACATTTATTCATCCATATGATAATTTTAATGTAATTTGTGGACAAGGCACGGCAGCAAAAGAGTTTTTAGAAGAAAAACCTGATCTAGATATAATCATAGCCCCAGTTGGAGGAGGAGGATTAATGAGTGGAACAGCAATTTCTGCAAAAGCCATTAATCCTGAAATTAAAGTTTATGGTGCTGAACCTTTAAATGCCGATGATGCATTCCGATCATATGAAAAGGGAGTATTAGTTCCGGCTGGTCCACCAAATACAATTGCTGACGGTCTGTTAACTTCTTTAAGTTCTTTAACATTTCAAATAATTCGAGAAAACCTTGATGGAATTTTAACTGCTAAAGAAGAAACTATTATTACTGCTATGCAAATGATTTGGGAAAGAATGAAAATTATTGTGGAACCATCAGCTGCTGTTCCTTTAGCAATATTAATTGAAAATAAAAACTTATTTAAGGGTAAAAAAGTAGGATTAATTGTTTCTGGGGGAAATGTAGATTTAAACAATTTACCTTTCTAACACAAATTCGCTAGTAACAGGGTAATGATCTGATAAGCGAATATTAGGAATATCAAAATCTATACATCTAATATCTTCACTATGGAAAATAAAATCAATTCTAAATGATGGAAATTTTCCCATATACGTTGTTCCAATACCCTTACCAGCTTCAATAAATGAATCATTTAAATTATTCTTCATTTTTCGATAAGTGTATGAAACAGGAACATCGTTAAAATCACCACATACTATTACAGGATACGGTGAATTTTTTATATGTTTTGATAAAATTTCCGCCTGGCTCGCTCTTTTAATAAATGCATCACGTAGTCGGAATGAGATATCTTTAATTTCTTTTAACCTTTCATCATCTTTTAAGGCTTTGCTATTAGTAATAAATGAGTAATTGTTTTTGTTAAACCGTATTGATTGCAAATGATTATTGAAAATCCTTACTGTATCTTCATTAATAAGAACATCGGTATATATACTTGAATTGGATGAATTACTAAAGTTAATAACACCTCTGTTTACAATCGGATATTTACTAAATGTTGCTATTCCATAATTGTAGTTTTTATTCTCTATGGTATAGTCAATATGAGTATAATATTTGTCTTCTAGCTTTCGTAATATTTTTCTTTTCGTAAGATATCCACTGTTTTTAGTGAAAAATTCCTGGAAACAGATTACATCAAACTGGCTGGTATTAATAAATTCGAAGATTTCGTCCTGGGTATTTTCATTTTCGTCCCATTCGTATAAGTCGAATAACCGAATATTAAATGATAAAATACTGAATTTCTTTTCTGATGTTTCAGTTTCTTGTTTGCTCTTCTTTATTGGGATTTGAATATATGTGCCTATGTAATTCCAGCCTAACAGAATAGTAAGAAGAGAAAAAATAAAAACTTTCCTTCTTTTATAAATCCAAAAAATGGTAAATAATAAATTAACAACTAACAAGAAAGGATAGGCTAATCCAAAAAAAGCTAAAAGCCATATTTTTTCAGGGCTTATGAATATTGATAAATATGCAAGCAATAAAGCCCCGATAAATAAATAATTTAAATACTTAAGTAAAGAATAGATAAGTGCTTTCAATTCAATTATTCTTACGTTCTAGAATCTAATTTAAAGTTAATGAATGAGATATTCAACTGAAGTTTTAATTATTTATTGACAGCTGTATATTATTTGCTGTTTTTAAACAAAATTTCTTTCTCACGTTTTGTCAAGCTGTCATATCCCGATTTGGCTATTTTATCCAGGATTTTGTCTATATCTTGTTGTGCGGCTGCTTGGGTTTTATTATATTCAATATCTTTTTCAATGTCGGTCATTGGTCGTTTATAAGTAACCTTAAATTTTTCTCTTCGCTTAAAGAGAGAAAAAATTTTATCCATAAACCGATCAAATCCTTTGGTAATATTTTTACCTTTCCTCAATTGCGAGATGTAAAGGTAACCAAATAATGCGCCTCCTAGATGTGCTATATGTCCTCCAGCATTTGAAGATTTAATCTGTAAAATATCTACAATTACTAAGACAATTGCTATATATCTTATTTCTGTTCTTACAACAAAAAAGAGATTGACAGTATGCTTAGGAGCATAGATAGCTGTTGCTACTAATATAGCCATTACTGAAGCAGAAGCTCCTAATGCTATCGATATAGGAATAACCTGATTGAAAACTGGAAATAGATTAAAGAAAAGTATATAAAGTGCAGCTCCAGCTATGCCACCAACTAAGTATATACTTACAAGCTTCTTGTCATCAAAATAATGTAAAAATATTTGTCCAAACACATATAATACAACCATATTAAATAGAATATGCCAAAAATCTTGATGCAAAAACATGTATGAGAATATGGTCCAGGGTCTGAATATCAAATTATGAAGATCGGCAGGAACGGCAAACCAACTTACCAACGAAAAAGTTGGATCAATGGATAAAAGAAAAAAGATTACACCTATTATTTTTACTGCCAAAAAGACAGCAATGTTAACATATAAGAGCTTTATTAAAGCATTTCCGCTTTTAAATGATTTTTTTATTTCGTCGATTATATTCATGATTATTATCTGTAACTTCTACATTATATGAGGAATAGAATTTATTAATAAAAATTGCTTCTACCGCCCTTCCACATTTTTATTAATATGAAACCAAATAACATGCCACCTAAATGTGCAAAATGAGCAATGTTACTACCTGGTTGCGTTAATCCAAGCCACAATTCAAGACCACCATAGAATATAACGAAATATTTTGCTTTTATCGGAATTGGAGGGAATAATAACATTAACTGAGTATTTGGGAATAGCATTCCAAATGCTAACAGAACTCCAAATACAGCGCCTGACGCACCAACAGTTGGTATATTCATTTTAATATCCATTAATTCATTAATATATTGCTTAGCTATTACAATATAGTTCGTAGATTCCGGGTTTGAATACCAACCGTCAAGCAATTTGCTATAAACCTGAGAATAGTACTCTGGGAAATGATCCTTTACAAGCAAAGCAAAAGCTTCAGGAGTTGGTGTATTTGAAAAAGCATTGATATCATTTAAAATATTTACCATCTGTAAATGAATTACAAATGTATGAAGCGCCGCAGCACCAAGTCCGGTTACAATAAAATAAATAAAAAATCTTTTACTACCCCAAACAGTTTCTAAAACACGCCCAAACATCCATAATGCAAACATGTTGAAGAATAAATGCATCAATCCCCCATGCATAAACATATGGCTTACAAACTGATAGGGTCGAAATAGATCGGATTTAAAATAATGTAATCCAAGTATCTGGTTTAACTGAATACCAAAGGTATTCGCTAAAACCCAAGTCGCAAGAAGCATAATTAGATTAATGAAAATCAGGTTTTTAACCACCGGAGGAATGTCACTTAATTTTATATTAAACATAACTTATAAAATTAGAATACTTATTAACTAAAACGTTTATCGAGCTCATCTGTTTTAATGATGCTAACAATTAATTTGCCAAAAGGCGAATAGTTCGGATTTTGGCAGGCAAATAGCAAGTCAACCATTTCGCGCATTTCATCTGTACCTAGTTTTTGATTGCTGCTAATAGCTGAAGCTTTTGCTAAGGATTTGGCAATTTTTTCTTTCGCTTGGGATTTAGTATCCACTTCGCCAGATAAATATTCGTTTAAAAATTTATCAATAATTTGTTCAGGTTCCTGGTTGCTAGAATCGGCTGGCATTCCATTTATAACAATCGAATTTCCTCCAAAATCGTCTATGTCAAAACCTAAACTCTTAAGATCTTCTATTATTTCGATTAGCAACGAATGGTCTTTGGCATCTAATTCAATTGTTTTAGGATATAAGGATTTTTGAGAAACAATTGATTTGGTTGAAAGAGATTGTAAAAATTTTTCGAAAAGAATTCTTTCATGAGCTCTTTTCTGATCAATAACCATTAATCCAGATTTAACCGGAGTTAAAATGTATTTGTTTTTAAAATGAAAATATTTCTCACTTATATCAGGATCGGTTATTGTCTGCTGAAACACTTCGTTTGATATATAAGAAAACTCATCTTGCTCTTTCTCTTTTTCAAATCCTTCATATAATTTATCCCAATTTGCTAGATTTTCTTTTTCTAAAGAAATTGCGGAACTCTTAGGGTTTTTACTAAGAGGTTTTTTTGTTTCAAATGGATTAAATGATTGGTCTATATCAATTTGGGGTGTTTTAATCTCAGTATCTTTAGATAAAAAAGGAATGTCAAATCCTTGTTCCTGGTTAAAATCAATTGAAGGTACAATGTTATTTTTTCCTAAAGCTTGTTTTACTGCAGAATGCAAAATCTGCCAAATTGCTTGCTGGTCTTCAAACTTTATTTCTGTTTTTGTAGGATGAATGTTAACATCAATGGTTGATGGATTTGCTTCGAAATAGAGAAAATATGAAGGAACAGTTTCGGGTTGCAATATCTGATCGTAAGCATTTATTATGGCTTTATTGAAATAAGCACTACGCATATATCGGCCATTAATGAAGAAAAACTGTTCTCCCGACTTTTTTCTAGCATATTCCGGTTTACCTATAAATCCTTTTACCGTTATTATACTTGTATTACTTTCTAACGAAATAAGATTTTGATTAATTCTTTTACCAAAAATTGAAATAATGCGTTGTCTGATATTACCTTTTGGGAGAATATAAACTTCCGAGCCATTATGATAAAGTTTAAATTCTACCAGTGGATTAGCTAAGGCAATTCTCTGAAATTCAGAAATAATATGACCAAATTCTGTTGCGTTTGATTTTAAAAATTTTCGTCGGGCAGGAACATTAAAAAAGAGATTCTTGACCGAAAAATTAGTTCCTTTTGAACAACTTGCCGCTTCTTGACTTATTACTTTAGATCCTTCAATTATAATTTGAGTACCGATTTCATTATTTTCTTGTCGGGTTTTTAATTCAACATGAGCAATTGCAGCAATTGAAGCCAATGCTTCACCGCGAAATCCCATGGTTGATATAGCAAATAAATCGTCGGCCGTTTTAATTTTTGATGTAGAATGACGCTCGAAAGACAGTCGTGCATCTGTATCCGACATTCCAGTTCCGTTATCAATAATTTGAACCAATGTCCTTCCTGCGTCTTTTATATTAATAGTTATTGAATCAGCCTTAGCATCAATGGCATTCTCAGCTAACTCCTTTACTACGGAAGCAGGGCGCTGTATAACTTCTCCTGCAGCAATTTGATTAGCAACTGAATCGGGTAAAAGCTGAATAATATCTGACATTAAAAAGTTATTTTAGAAATATAGAAGAAAATAAACGACCACAAATAAAATTATTAAGATAACAACCAATCTCACGGTTGATTTACGTTTTTCCTGAACATTTTTATGGAAATATCCTCGCATTTGCCCCTTAATATTTGGAACAAAAGGTTTCGAGGTATCATCATCTTCAACACCCATTTCACGTTTTATTTTTTGTATACGTTTTTCCAGTTCTTCTTTTTGTTCGTTATAATATCTAGGCTTAAAGCTGAATTTTTTATTTTTTGGTGTATGTAAAAATTTTATAGCCATTTTAAGTCGTTTTTAATGGGTACAAAGGTATTCAATATTTCGTCATAAATTAAATTTTGAGTACAGTTAAAAGTAATACGATTATATTATTAAGTGTCTAAAGTAGGGAGTACTTAAAGTGCCTAAATTTTTAATAATAGATAATAGTCAACATCTACTTTTATTGAATGCGGGCTAACCAAAATTTTTAGTTTTTTATTTTAAATTACTTAAGGCACTCAAAACTTCAGTTCACTTTCTTTTTATCGATAAAAAGATGAAAGTTTTGAAAATGTTAAACATTGATAATATGTATTTAAAAAGTCTTTGTAAGTTATTTTTTATCATATATTTGCACAGCAAAATCTTAAATAAGTAGATTTGATTTGAAAATATTGGGATTAAATGTTTGTGAATCAGATAAACTTTTATATTTTTGCATTCCCAAAAAAGTATTAAAACTGTTAAAAAAATAATAGATGTACGCAATTGTAGAGATCGCAGGCCAACAGTTTAAAGTTGAGAAGGACAGTAAAATCTTTGTTCATCATTTAGAAGGTGAAGAAGGTTCTACCGTAGAGTTCGATAAAGTACTGTTGTTAGATAATGACGGAAAGGTAAAAGTTGGAAAACCTACCGTGAAGGCTGCAAAAATTTCCGCTAAAATTTTAGCTCACCAAAAAGGTGACAAAGTTCTTGTTTTTAAGAAGAAAAGAAGAAAAGGGTATAAAAAGCTTAACGGACACCGTCAGCAATTTACTCAAATTCAAGTCGAAGAAATTATTACTGCATAATTAAAATATTTTAAGATATGGCACATAAGAAAGGAGCTGGTAGTTCACGTAACGGTCGCGAATCGGAAAGTAAACGATTAGGTGTAAAACTATATGGCGGACAAGCGGCCAAAGCTGGTAATATTATTGTACGCCAGCGAGGAACTGTTCATAATCCAGGCGAAAATGTTGGTATGGGAAAAGACCACACATTATTTGCTTTAATTGACGGTAAAATCGAATTTAGAAAAAAACAAGGGAATAAATCGTTTGTTTCGGTTGTTCCTTTCGAAGAATAAAAGAATTTTACGTAATTTTGAATCTCCTGATTTTACTATTATGTAGTAAATTTAGGAGATTTTTTATTTATTCACATTTCAATTCATTTAGAGTAATATGCTAACCTTAAAATTCATCCAGGAAAACAAAGATTTATTAGTTGAGCGACTAAAAATTAAAAACTTCCAAGCTGAGGAAATTGTTAATCAAATTCTTGATTTAGATCAAAAACGTCGATCGATACAAAATAGCATGGATAGCAATCAAGCAGAATTAAATAAGATGTCAAAAGAGATTGGAATGTTATTCAAAAGCGGTAAAGTTGAAGAAGCAAATCAGTTGAAAGAACAAAATACAGAGTTAAAAGAAACGGTAAAATCGCAAGGTGAAGAGCTGGCTTCGATAGAACAAAAACTGACTGATTTATTAGTACAAATACCAAATTTGCCACATGAATCAGTTCCTGCTGGTAAAGGTGAAGAAGATAATTTAGAGGTAAAATCTGGTGGTAAAATGCCTCAATTATATAAAGGTGCTATGGCACATTGGGATTTAGCAAAGAAATATGACATTATCGATTTTGAATTAGGCAATAAACTTACTGGAAGTGGATTCCCTGTTTACAAAGGGAAAGGAGCAAAATTACAAAGAGCTCTAATCAGCTATTTCCTTGATAAAGCAATAGAAGCAGGATATACAGAAGTTATGCCTCCATTAATGGTAAACGAAGATTCAGGTTTTGGAACAGGGCAATTACCTGATAAGGAAGGGCAAATGTATCATGTTACTGCCGATAATTTGTATTTAATTCCTACAGCAGAGGTTCCTGTAACGAATATCTTTAGAAACGAAATCTTATCGTCAAAAGATTTTCCGATTAAAATGACTGCATATACTCCTTGCTTTAGACGTGAAGCAGGATCATATGGAAAAGATGTTCGGGGCTTAAATCGCTTACATCAGTTTGATAAAGTTGAGGTAGTTCAATTTCAGCATCCAGAAAGATCTTACGATACATTAGATGAGATGGTAAATCATGTTGAGGGATTAGTTAAGTCATTAAATCTTCCTTATAGAATACTTAAGCTTTGCGGTGGGGATATTAGTTTTACTTCGGCTTTAACATATGATTTTGAGGTGTTTTCTGTGGCTCAGGAAAAATGGTTGGAAGTTAGCTCGGTATCAAATTTTGAAGCATACCAGGCAAATAGGCTAAAATTAAGGTTCAAGGAAGAAGGAGAAAAGAAAACACAATTAGCTCATACTTTAAATGGAAGTGCATTGGCTCTACCAAGAATCCTAGCTGCTCTACTTGAGAACAATCAAACTGAAAAAGGAATTATAATTCCTGACGTTCTAAGGCCATATACCGGTTTCGATATTATTGATTGATTATGATAATATTATAAATTAATATGGAGTACTCAATAAAGTGCTCCTTTTTATTTTATCTTCTTGAGTTTTTATTATAATTAAAATATTCGTATTATTAGTTTTCATAACTATTACTACTTTATGCGGTTAATAACTATCTTTCTAATTGGAGTACTGATTGTACTTAGTAACTGTAAATTTGCACGAGAGAAAAACTCTTCAGATGTAGATAAATTATTGCTAGTAACGGATAGCCTTTTAATTACCTTACAGAATCAATATGATTTTACTTCTGAAAAACTATATTTGCTCTCCGATGATAGCACAAAAGTTGATTCTTTGTCAAGATTAATGATCATTCCAGATTCAATCGGATATTATCAATTTTTCGAACAAACATTAAATACTTTTAATGAGATATTTATTCGAACTCAAGAGGAGATTTATTTTGCAAAAGATCAATTAAGCTCATTAAAGTATGAATATTTAAATAATGATATTTCTGAATTAGAATATGAAAAGGAAATTGCTGAATTCAAAGAAATAATTCAGTTTTTAAGCGAACGAGTTGACTCAAATATTTTTTTAATAAATTCTAAATATTATCCGTTCTTTTTTACTTCAAACGATTCCGTTTTACAATGAAAAATCAGAGTAAAGCATATATTTATGCAGGATGTACAATTATATTTTGGGGAACCTCTGCAACTGCGTTTAAAATAGGATTACGTTACATCGATTATTTTCAGTTGTTGTTCGTGGCAACAGCTACGACTTTAGTATTTTTATTTTTTGTTTTACTTTTTCAGAAGCGCCTTGCACTTTTAAAACAAATTACTATTAAGGACCTTTCTAATTCCTTAGCTTTAGGTTTCTTAAATCCTTTTTTATATTATTCCATTTTGTTTATTGCATATTCGCTACTTCCTGCTCAAGTAGCACAGCCTTTAAATTTTGTGTGGCCAATTGCTTTAGTTTTATTGTCTGTTCCAATTCTGCACCAAAAACTAAAATTAAAAAGCATATTTGCATTACTAATAAGTTTTATTGGTGTAATTTTTATATCATCGGAAGGAAATATTTTAAACATGAAGTTTTCAAATCCTTTGGGCGTTTCTCTTGCATTAGGAAGCTCTATAGTTTGGGCATTATTTTGGTTATACAATGTAAAGGATAGTCGAGATGAAATAATAAAACTATTTCTCAACTTTTTATTTGCCCTTTTGTTTGTATGTATAACAACTAGGATATTTTCTACTTTTAAAATTGAGAGTATAAAAGGCATATTAGCAGGAATTTATATCGGATTATTTGAAATGGGTATAACTTTTGTAATATGGCTTAAAGCATTAAAATTTACAGAACGAACCGATAAAATTGGAAATTTAATATACTTAACTCCATTTTGCGCGTTAGTATTTATAAGTGTTATTTTAAAAGAAAAAATATTTGTTACCACAATTTTTGGTTTAATTTTGATTATTTCAGGAATTTTAATTCAACATGCGAAAACAAAGAAACATGAAAAGTAGAATTTATAAATGGATTTTGATATTTACCATATTGGGAGGTATAATATTTATAAACTCGTGTGAAAAAGAGAAAATTTTTTATAACGATACTGTAAACGAGTTACATTCTATTATGGAGCAGTGGTATTATTGGATAGACTCAATACCAGATATTAATCCTGCAGATTATTCAAGTCCACCTGCCTTATTAGAAGGAATGAGATTTTCTTCGAAAGATAAATGGAGTTATATAACAACTAAAGATGCACATTCTCAATTTTATGAGGAAGGTACTTATGTTGGCTATGGTTTTGGCTATGCTGCCGATTCAGATGATAATATTAGAATTACATTTCTATTTGAAAACTCTGATTTAAATGATTTTGGAGTAAATCGCGGATGGATAATTCGTGAAATTAATGGTACTTCTATTGATGTTAGTTCAAATATTAGTTATTTATTAGGTGAGGAAGAAATTGGAGTTAGTAATACTTTAAAACTTGAATCTCCTACTGGAACTATAATTACTGAAACGTTTCAGAAAAAATTGATAAGCATGAATACTGTTGGTTATGATGATGTTATTGACGCAGGTAGTTCAACAGTTGGATATTTCGTATTTAAAAGTTTTATAAGTCCATCAATTAAGGAACTTTCAGATGTATTTACCGATTTCAGAGTGGCAGGTATTGATGAGCTTGTCATTGATTTAAGATATAACGGTGGTGGTAGTTTGAGTGTTGTTGAGCATTTGGCAAGTTTAATTATCCCCGATAATGTTAACGGACAGGTATTTGTAAAATACGTTCACAATAACGACAGATCGAATCAAAATGAAAATATTTATTTTGAACAGGATGCTAATTCATTACGACTAAACAAAGTTTATTTTATAGCTGGAAAGGGATCCGCTTCGGCCAGTGAGGTTATAATAAATAGTTTGGAACCATACATTGATGTATATATTGTTGGAGACGATACTTACGGAAAACCTGTTGGAATGTATTCATTTTATAGTACGATAAGCAACCTGGTTTACGTACCTATCTCATTTAAACTTTTAAATGCTAACGATTATGGAGGATATTATGATGGTTTAGCTACCGATAGTTATGTCGAAGATGATGTTACAAATGATTTTGGAGTTGGTGAAGCTGTATTGGATGAAGTAATTTATCATATTGAAAACGGATCGTTTTCAAGTACTAAATCTTCATTTGATATTTATAGAAAACCATTTAAAGAAATACGAAGCTTAAAAGATGAAATAGGAGCAATTTAAATTCTGCCATTGAATAAAGAAAAAATTATTTTAGGAATTGATCCCGGAACAACCATAATGGGTTATGGGATTATTAAGATTGTGGGCAAAGAAGCACAGCTGATTGCTTTAGGCGTTATTGAGCTTAAAAAATTCAATGATCATTATACTAAATTGAAACGTATTTTTGATCGCGTATTATCACTAATTGATCAATATCATCCGGATGAAATGGCAGTTGAAGCTCCTTTTTATGGAAAGAATGTTCAATCAATGTTAAAGCTCGGCAGAGCACAAGGAGTTGCTATATCAGCAGCATTATCGCGATCAATACCAATATTTGAATATGCACCACGTAAAATAAAGATGTCAATTACGGGGCAAGGAAATGCATCAAAAGAACAAGTAGCACAGCTTTTAAAAAATTTGCTAAAAATTAAAGAATTACCTTCCGATTTGGATGCAACGGATGGACTGGCTGCTGCGATGTGCCATTTTTATCAATCAAATGTTCCAGTAAAATCTGGTGCATTTAATAGCTGGAAAGATTTTATAAATAAAAATCCTGGACGTATAAAAAGATAAACCCGCAATATTGCGGGTTTATCTTATATTTTAATTTCATTACTGTAATTGGAATACAATCGGGAATGTAAATCTAACTCGTACTGGTCGCCCTCTTTGTTTTCCAGGGGTCCATTTTGGAGATGATTTAACAACTCGAACAGCTTCTTTGTCTAAAGAAGGATCAACACCTCGAACAACAACAACATTTGTAATGTTCCCTTGTGCATTTACGTCAAATTGTACGAATACTCTACCACTAATACCATTTTCCTGAGCAATAATAGGGTACTTTAAGTTTTGCTGAATATAGATACGAAACGCATCACTACTCTGACCCTGGAAAGTTGGCATATCTTCTACAACAAAGAATACTTCTTGTTCGTTAACCTCTTCCTCTTCTTCTTCAAACTCAACAATTTCAATTACATCATCTTGATCAGCTTCAGTATCGTCTAACATTAATTCATCTTCAATTTCCACATCATCTTCTACAATGTTTATTACTTCTGTAGTCTGTGGTGGAGGTGGAGGTGGAGGTGGTTCATTTTGTTGACGAGTAATAGGAATAATTTCTTCTTCAAGATCCATATCGCCTAGTTCACCTAATGAATTAAGTTCTGATGGTCGTGTTCCCCATTCAAAAGCAAGTAAAACTAAGCCTAGAACGATAACATAACCTAACTGAAGAAAAATGCCTCTTTTCTTCTCTAAATTAGCTGCATCTGTTTTTTTAACTTCCATGTTGGTTTATTTTTGAATGCCTAAAAATAAATAATATAATAATGTTTTTCAAAATTTAGCCAGAAAAAATACTATCAATTTTGCTAATAGTATAAATTATACGTTTTATAAATTCTTATGTTTCTTAATTTCAGTGATTAAATGTTAAAATTTCTTAAATATATAATTATCTGTTTATGCAATGTTATTATTCTAAAAGTAATATTATAGCGTGCTAAAATAACTTTTCATTTTAAATAAAAAAATGTATTTTCACATGATTTTATTTTTGGGGCATTAGCTCAGTTGGCTAGAGCGTTTGACTGGCAGTCAAAAGGTCAGCGGTTCGATTCCGCTATGCTCCACAAAATCCTTAATTAATTCCTAATTGTTTATTCCTAATTTCTTTAAACTCTGAACCTTCTTTCCATTTTGGAAATGTACTTTCTTTACTTAGTTCATATCCTACTCTAAATAATATTCTAGCATCATCAGCAATACCTTCAAAATTCCATGTTTCAGAATTATATTGATCAGTAGGTTTATGGTAGTTATTTCTTATCCAATCTTTTTCTTTTTTAGAAGCCCATTCTTTGCCAAATTCTATGTGGTCGCAGTTTCCCCGTGCAAATAAAACAGGTACCCCAGTTTTGGCAAAACTAAAATTATCGGCCCTGTAAAACATTCCTGTATGCGGATTTGGATCAGGAAGAACATATCGGTCATATTTTTCTGAAAATTTCTGAACATAATCTTCAAGCTCAGATTGTCCATATCCGGTAATCATAATATCCTTATAAGGTCCGAATGGTAACATTAAATCGTTATTAATATTAGCTACAGTTTTATTTAACGGATACAAAGGATTTGAAACATAGTATTGCGAACCCCGTAATCCTTGCTCTTCAGCAGTTGGAGCAAAAAACATAATGGTACGTGCTAATGGCTTTCTAAGATTAGCAAATGCTTCTGCAATTTCAAGCATCCATGCTATTGAAGTTCCATTATCAACTGCTCCATTATAAATTGAATCTCCATTTAAAGGAGTACTAATACCTAAATGGTCCCAATGAGCAGAATATATTATCACTTCATCTTTTCTTTCGTTTCCGGGTAAAATACCAATTACATTTTTCGATATTGCAGTTTTTTGCTTACTTTTTATGTTTAAACTAAACCGAGATCTCATTCTAAAAGCCTTAAATCCAGGGGTTTTTGCTTTTTCTTTCAACTCATTTAAATCAAATCCAGCCAATGAAAACAGTTCATTTGCAGCATTATAAGTTAGCCATCCTTCTATGGCACACATAGATAAATTTTTATCTTCAGGTTGCAAATATAACTTTGGAATTAACGCACCGTTTAATACAACATTCCATGGATATCCGGCAGGTTCAGTTTCATGAATAATTATTATTGCTTTGGCTCCTTGTCGTGCAGCTTCTTCAAACTTATACGTCCATCGACCGTAATAGGTCATTTCATTTCCTTTAAAGAAAACCTTATTATTTGTTTTAAATCCGGGATCATTTACTAATACAACAACGGTTTTCCCTTTTACATTTATGCCTTCATAGTCGTTCCAATTATATTCTGGAGCAACTATTCCGTAACCAGCGAAAACCATATCAGAATATCTAACAGAAACATCATCAACTAAATGTTTTGAAAATGCAACAAAATCATCTTTATAACTTAATTCAATGGATGCATTCCACATAGTTACTTTCATTCTTTTGTCGGGAACAGATGTAACTTCAACCAACGGAACTTCCTGTATATAACTTCCATTATTTGCTGGTTCGAGACCAATACGTTTATATTCGTGTTCTAAAAATGCAACTGCTTTTTCTTCACCAATGGTAAATGGTTTTCTACCCTGATAATCATCAGAGGAGAACTCTTTTACAATACGAGCCAGATCTTCTTCATTTATTGTAGATTCTGCTTTTTTGAAATCGGAACAAGAAGAAAATAGCATAACTGAAAATAACGATGCTATAAATAGATTTTTTTTCATTTTTAAAGATAACGATTTAGATAAATGTAAATTGTTAAGAGCTTTCGAAAGTACTGAATTATTAGCCAAATGTAAATTTTTTAAAACGATAAATTTTAAAACAAATTGTGATTATTCAACACTGATTATTTCCCACCAAACTCCATAAGGTAGGCTTTAATAAAACCATCTAAGTTTCCATCAAGTACATCTTGAACATTACCCATTTCAAAATTTGTTCGAACATCCTTAATTATTTTATAAGGATGTAAAACATAATTTCGAATTTGTGAACCCCACTCAATTTTTTTCTTTTCACCTTCAACCTTAGCTTTTTCATCCAATTGTTTGCGAAGTTCTAACTCGTATAATTGCGATTTAAGCATACGTAATGCATTTTCCTTATTATTTAATTGTGATCGGGTTTCTTGGTTTTCGATAACAATTCCTGATGGAGCATGTCTTAATCGCACAGCAGTTTCAACTTTGTTTACATGTTGTCCTCCAGCGCCACTTGAACGAAAAGTTTCCCAGGTAATATCTCCAGGATTTAGATTTATTTCTATAGTTTCATCAACCACCGGAGAAACAAAAACGGATGCAAAAGATGTATGTCTTCGGTTTGCAGAATCGAAAGGTGATAAACGAACTAAGCGATGAACACCATTTTCGCTTTTCAGATATCCATATGCAAATTCACCATCAAATTCCAAGGTTACGGTATTTATTCCTGCAGTATCTCCCGGTTGATAATTTACTTCTTTTACCTTATAGTTATTACGTTCTCCCCAACGAATATACATACGCATAAGCATTTCAG
>JBHOSR010000028.1:0-26646 GCA_042584405.1 Bacteroidota bacterium | reverse complement strand
TAAGTTTTTATCAAGGATTTCTATTTTATTAAAATCTTTATAAAAAAGAAGAGTTGAAAAAGATGAGAGTTTAAAAAGAATACATCGAAAATCAATATTATTTAACCAGAGGGAAATAAAAGCAATTGATCATTATTGCAAAAGATATAAAATTAAGAATAAATCGAAATTTATGCGCGAAATGATTATTACATCAGTGCTCAGAAAATTCGATGAAGATTATCCGTCTTTATTTGAAAAGAAACCTACATTATTTAACCAGAATTTGAAAAGAAAAATTTAGCATATGACAAAAGACAACTCAAATGAAGCAATGCATATTGCTATAGCAGGTAATATCGGTTCCGGAAAAACAACCTTGGCAGGTTTGTTATCAAAACAATATAATTGGGATGCGCACTACGAAGATGTCGATGATAATCCATATTTAAATGATTTTTATGAAGACATGCAGCGTTGGTCATTTAATCTTCAAGTTTATTTTTTAAATAGTAGACTTAATCAGATACTTAAAATAAGAAAATCTGGAAAAACAGTAATTCAGGATCGAACCATATACGAAGATGCCTATATTTTTGCACCTAACTTGCATTCTATGGGTTTAATGTCGACACGTGATTTTGAAAATTATTTTACACTTTTTAGTTTAATGACTTCACTGATTCAACCACCCGACCTTTTAATCTACTTAAGAGCGACTGTTCCAACCCTGGTAAATCAGATTCAAAAACGAGGAAGAGAATATGAAAATTCTATACGTTTAGATTATCTAAAACGGTTAAACGAACGATACGAAGCATGGATTGGAACTTACAACTTAGGAAAATTGTTAATTATAGATGTTGATAATTTAAACTTTACCGAAGTTAAAGAAGATTTAAGCAGCATAATAAGCAAAATTGATGGTGAAATACACGGATTGTTCTAAAATATTTTGTGTTACTTGCAGGGGATAAGATTCAAATCCTCATTTTATTGTAAAGCTTGTTTTTTATTTATAGTAATGGATGAATTTTCTTTAAATAAAACAAAATACAAAGATTATTTCATACTGTTTGTAATTTGTTGTCTTGGCATATGGCAAATTACTCTTTTTCTAAATATCATGAAATGGGACATTCTTGATATTAACCTTCCTTGGCGTTATTTTATTTCTGAATGCTTACAAAATGGATTTCTTCCTCTTTGGAATCCATATATTAACTGTGGATTTCCACAAACGGCAGATCCAATGACATGGTATCCTGTAAGTTGGGCTATTGGACTTATCTTTGGCAACGATTTAATCTCATTACAGTATGAGTATTTATTTCACATCTTTATCGGTGGTATCGGACTATATAAATTGGGTGTATTACTTAAATTAAATAGAGAAACTAGACTTATTATTAGCATAAGTTTTATGTTTTCCGGATTATTTATTAGTAATGCCCAGCATTTTGGATGGATTGTCAGTGCAGCATGGTTTCCATTAATCTTGTACTATTATATTTTATTTTGTAAAACCTTAAAGATAAAATACGGGATTATCTTTATTCTTTTTTTATTTTTTCAACTGACTGGGGGTTATGCAGGATTTTTTATTATTACTGTATATATTTTAATTGCATTGTTTTTATATTTTTTGTTTGGGTATTTGAAAGAAAAAATATATGTAAAGTATGTATTAACCAATGTTATTCTAGCAATTATTTTTATCTTGTTAAGTTCTGTTGTATTAGTATCCTCAATAGAATTAAGCCTTTATTTAACCAGATATAATCAACTAAATATTGATTATGTTATTTCCTATGCTTTACCTGTAAGAGCATTAATATCTTTTATTCTACCATTTGCAACAACAACCAATACTGAATACTGGGGAGCAGATTCATCGCTAATAAACTGCTATTTTGGGATTATTCCGTTTGTTTTTTTAATTTATTCAATACTGGTAATAAAAAAGACTAAACTAAGGATTCTCTTTTTTATTGGTTTATTGTTTCTATGCACAGCATTAGCGGATATATTCCCATTTAGAAAATGGCTTTTTTACCTGCCTTTCATGAATATTTTTAGGTTTCCAAATATTTTTAGATTTTTTGCCTATGTTATATTTTTAATTGTTAGTGGTATTGGAATAAATTATTTTTTAAAAGAAAATAAAAAAGAGACACTCCTTAAAAATATAATACTCGCTCTTACAGGTGTAATTATTACTTTTTTTATTTATAATTCCTTATATATTGAAAAATGGAAATTTAAGAAACTCATATCTTTTGATTTGAAAACCTTCCTGGATACTGCCTCTATTCATGATCGAATAGTTTTACAGGCTTTTATTGTTATTGCCATATTAACAACTTTTTATATAATCTTAAGAAGGCTTAAAGGGAAAAAGAGGAATATATTATTAATTCTGGTTGTTATTTTTGATATGATTATTGCAACTCAATTAAATATTTATCATACTGTAATTGATTATACCAATCCAAAAGCTACACAACAAACTATAAAAAATTTACCTGGAGGCATTCCTATACCTGACATCAATGAAAAAATAAAAGATATAAATGATTTAACTGCACCTGCAATTCCATTTTTATGGAGAAATTTAAATATTTATCACAAAAAGACTTCTTATACTGGTTATTCACCTTATTACTTTACAGCAATGTATAAGTCTGAAACGGAGGGTTTAATTCATTCTGTAATAAAGAATCCGTTGTTCTATTTGTCTGATAGTATTCATTCAAATTATGTAATTGATTCTCTTTCTATTGATTCATTATCATCTAAAAAAATTAAGATAAAAGCATTTAATCCTAATCAGGTCGAATTGAATGTTAAATCTGATAAAAAACAGCTGCTAACCTTTGTTCAAAATTACTATCCAGGATGGAAAGCATATGTTAATGAGGCAGAGGTGGATTTAATAAGATCTAATTATACTTTTATGTCATTATGGATACCAAATGGAGAAAATACAGTTGTATTCAAATATGAACCAAAAAATATCTTAATAGCCTTTTATATAAGTACAATTGTTTTATTTGTTTTACTTATATTTCTATTAATAAATACATTTAAACTTTACAGAAGTCAAATAACACTTACGCGGTATCATTAGTAAAAATACTGAGATTAATGGATTATTTTAAGATTACAATTTCCAGTATTTTGTTCTAATATTCAGCGGATTAAATATTTTGATGTATAAAAAAAATTATTACCTTTCGTTACAACCATTTTTTGTTAAGATTCGTCTAAGAATTAAATAGCTAAAATGATGTAAAATGAGAAAGGTTAAAATTTTATATTTTATTTCCTTGATTTTTTTGGCTTTATCCTGCGAAAAAGACGATTTAACACAACCTGTTGAAGTAAAATTTGAATTTTCAATGGATTCTTTTCATATGGATGGAGTGTCTAAAGCAGGTTCTACTTTTGATATTGATGAAGGCATAATCATCATTAATGAAATAGAATTTGACGGAAGAAGAGATCAAGGTGAAGACTACTATTTTACTTCAGGTTTTTCATCACCAGTTATGATACAAATGCACAATGGTGTAATGAGCCAAGAAATGTCTTATGATATTCCACAAGGCGTTTATAATCGAATTGAACTAAATCTTTCGTTGGGTGACACCAATCAATATGCCTTGCAGTTAAAAGGAAGATTTCAACGAGGACCAATGGAGGAAGTTTTGGTTGAGTTTGAATATGAGTTCCAAGAACAGATCAGGATTAGAGCACGAAATAATCAGGGGAACGAACAAGTGGTTTTAACAAAAAATTCCGATTTAACGGCTAATGTTATTATGGATGTGCCATATTTATTTCAGCTTGTTAATATGAATATGATTCAAAACGCCGAGATGACGAATAATGGAGGTACACAAATTTTAGAAATTAACAATAATAAAAACACGAATATTTTTAATTTATTGGCAACCCGACTTGATAACTCAATGCGCGTAGTTTTTGATTGATAAATTGCATGAAAGTCGACTTATACAGTGAAGAGGAAATCCTGAAAGGGTGCAAAAAAAATAAAAGACCTTACCAGGAAATTCTCTATAGAAAGTACGCAAAAAAAATGTACGGAATATGCCTGAGCTATACTGGTGATAGAGAATTAGCTCAAGATATTTTGCAGGAATCCTTTATTAAAGTTTTAAATAAGATTAAAGAATTTAAAGAAGAAGGCTCTTTAGAAGGTTGGATTCGTAGAATAGTTGCTAATACAGCCATTGATCATTTAAGGAAAATGCAGCGAACTCAATATTATATTATAGAAAAAGATGAACTAAAAGAAGATGTTAAAGAAGCCGAAGGATTAGAAAATCTACAAACACAGGATATACTGGAACAAGTATCAAGACTACCCGATGGTGCGCGATTAGTTTTTAATTTATATGCACTTGAAGGATTTACACACAAAGAAATTGCACAAAAATTAAATATTTCTGAGGGAACATCTAAATCACAATTTAATCGCGCCAGAAAATTATTAATGACATGGCTAAATAAACTAAGTGCGTAACGAAATGGATTTTTTAAAGTGGTATAAATATAGAATAGAGTCGAACGAGGTTGATCCACCTGGATTTATTTGGGAAAATATTCAGGATGAGCTTGATATTGATCAGACGTGGAATACCATTAATGACCATCTTGTTAAAAAATCAGCGAATAGAAGAAATAGAGTTCTTGCTATTGCAGCAAGTGTGATGATTTTAATATTCGCAGGTACTTATTGGTTATTAAAACCAGATGTTTCGCAAAGAAATTTCCAAACACTTACAGAAGAGGTAAAACAAGTGGAAAATGAAATTAACATAGCAGAAAATATTTTAGATGAGGAGTTGTTTGTGGAAGAAATTATAACACTGATAGAAGTTAATGAAAGCGAAAATAAGCCATTAATTTTTATTGAAAACATTATTGCTGAGAATATCTTCGATACCACTAAAGAAGAGAAAATCAACAAAAACTATAATACAGAATTAGTTTATGCAAAACTGGATATTAAGAATATCACTCTTGATTATAACAAAAATGAAGATTTAATATTAGCTGACAATAATATTTCAGAAATAACAAAGCAAGAAAAAAACTCAAAGAGAACAGCATTTCGTAAATTATACATTGGCTCAACAGGACAGTTGGCAAATACATGGTTGCTGAACGAAAAAACATATAATGGTTTGGAAAGTTCAAGTTTAACTTCCTCAAATGCGTCTTTCGGATCTAATTTTGGAATTTTTGCTGGAACGAATCTTACAAAAAACATTGATCTGCAGTTAGATATTAACATTCTTGCCCAGAATAACCAGAGCTATAATGAATATCTTAACGGGCATTATATCGAAAATAAAATGAGATTTAATTATTCTCAGCTTGCTCTCTCGTTCCGTTATTATATGGTTTCGAAACGATTTATACAAGGCGAACATGGTATTAATATGGGGGGATATTTGGGCTATTTGCATAATGCCTATCAAACGCTTGAAAACGAAACCATAAATCTTACAAGCAATTATAATACATTAGATTACGGTGTTTTTATAAGTTACGAGTACATTATTCCATTATATAAACAATTAGGATTAGGAACAGGATTCAGAGCATATTATGGATTACAAAACATTTATGCTGGTAATAATTATATACCTGCGTACCTGAATAAGACAAATAATGCTTCAATAAATATAAGTCTTTCATTAAAATATGCAATTAAATAAATATTTATTCCAACCTTTTTTTTATTCGTTTCGTCTTAGGATTATACAAACAAATTAGATAACAATAAAATTTTATAACCATGAAAAAATTGCTTAGCTTATTCGTTTTAATCCTTTTTGCATCGTTTATTTTCGTGAGTTGCGAGGAAGATGATTCAACAAAAGGAACTTTAACCATTTCAATTACCGATGCACCAATTGATATGAGCACGGTTAGTGGAGTGTATTTAACCATTACTGAAATACAACTGAATAAAAGTGGCAACGACTGGATTACTTTTGAAGGTTTTGAAGGTCCTCAAACCTTTAATATTCTTGAATTAACTGATGGCGTTTCAGCTTTGATGGGAAGTTTCGAATTAGAAGGAGGACATTATTCTCAGTTACGCTTTTTTGTTGATGCTCCTGAACAAAGTGTTGCTAATCCAACAAATCCGGGATGTTATATTGAATTTACCGATGGATCCACAGAACCATTATTTGTGCCAAGCGGAAGCAATTCTGGTTGGAAAGCGGTTGGTGGATTTGATGTTCCTATTAACGGTGAAGTATCCATTACAGTTGATTTTGATGCTCGTAAATCTATAATGGAACAAGGTGCAAATAATTTTTATATTTTAAAACCAACCATTCGCACTATTGTTGATGATGAAGCTGGAAAAATTGTTGGGAGTTTAACCAATATCCCTGCAGGAGTTGATATAATTATTTACGCATATGAAGACGATGTTTATACATCAGCTGAGGCAGAAGATCCAATGAATGATACAACAGCTCGTTTCCCCAATGCTATAACTAGCGATATTGCTGATGATTCTGACAGTTATCATTTAACCTTTTTAGCTCCTGTAACTTACGATTTAATAGTAACTACAGCAATAGAAGGAGAATTCCAGGAGGTGTTGGGAATTGTTGCAGATGTTGAAGTTGAAAGCAATACAACTACTACTCAACCTATTGATCTTTCTGCGTTTTAATATATATACGCTTTCAACCCTAAAAAAGCCCGACAATTTGCCGGGTTTTTTTCTTTGTATTTAAGTTTTTTTATAAATACTATTTACTATATCATAAAATTTTAGTTTAAAACACCCAGATCTTTTCCAACTTTAGTGAAAGCAGACACAGCTTTATCTAACTGTGCTTTTTCATGTCCTGCAGAAATCTGAACACGAATACGAGCTTGTTCTTTAGGTACAACCGGATAATAGAATCCGATAACATATATACCTTCATCGAGGAGTTTAGCAGCAAATTCTTGTGATAATTTTGCATCATAAAGCATAACTGCTAAAATAGCCGATTTACTTGGTTTAATATCAAATCCTGCAGCAAGCATTTTTTCTTTAAAATAAATTGTGTTTTCTACAAGTTTGTCGTGCAGCTCATCTGATTCTTCAAGCATTTTAAATACTTCAATTCCGGCCGAGGCCACTGAAGGAGGTATCGAATTTGAGAATAAATACGGACGAGAACGCTGACGCAACATTTCAATAATTTCTTTACGACCTGTTGTAAATCCACCAATAGCTCCACCAAATGCTTTTCCTAAAGTTCCGGTAATAATATCAATTTCCCCTCTTAGATTAAATAACTCAGAAACACCTTTACCTGTTTCACCAACAACACCAGCAGAGTGGCATTCATCAACCATTACAATAGCATCATATTTTTCTGCTAGTTCAGATATTCTATCCAACGGAGCAACATGTCCATCCATTGAGAAAACACCATCGGTAACAATAATTCGGTAACGATG
Source organism: Bacteroidota bacterium (assembly GCA_042584405.1). Lineage (GTDB taxonomy): Bacteria > Bacteroidota > Bacteroidia > Bacteroidales > UBA12077 > UBA12077. Next base: position 19,158 of record JBHOSR010000028.1, on the reverse strand, counting down.
CTTTTGTGCTACTTTGAGTTGATATTCCAAATCTTCCATATCGGCCGATTCGTAGCGGTAACGATTAGCCTTACAAAGTCGCACACCATCTATAATAGAAGCATGATTTAAGGTGTCAGAAATAATGGCATCTTCACTGGTTAAAAGAGGTTCGAAAACTCCCCCATTGGCATCGAAACAAGCCGCATATAAGATAGTATCCTCAGTTCCAAAATAATCGGCAATACGCTTTTCAAGATCTTTGTGTAAATCTTGAGTTCCGCAAATAAAACGTACCGACGACATGCCATATCCGTGTGTATCTAATGCATCTTTTGCTGCTTGAATTAATCGCGGATGATTTGATAATCCTAAATAATTATTGGCGCAAAAGTTTAAAACTTCCTGACCTGTACTTACCCTAATGTCGGCTTTTTGAGGGCTGATTATTATGCGTTCTTTTTTATATAAACCTGCGCTTTCAATCGCATCAAGCTCATTTCTTAAATGTTCTTTAATTTTTCCGTACATGATACCCTAAAATTTAATTTTTTAAACAGAGAATATATTATTAGTCTGTATTTTCAAATTGGCAGCAAATGTAATGTAAATATCATCAACAAAAAGCGATTATTTTCATGTTTTAAATCATTATTGTCGGTGCTATTACTGTGATAGTTCAGTTTAGTGTTTGTCCCTTATAATACAAATATTTATAAGCTTTGTTTAAGCAAAGTTAAGGTGTATTTATTCAAATTGTAAAGTAAATATTTAAATATTTAGATTTTTATTATATTAGCAACGTATAAAAAATTAACCTATGCAAACAAAAAATGATTTTACATTAATTGGTGCTGGCATAATGAGCGCCACCCTGGGTGTTATTTTAAAGAAACTTGTACCCGACGCAAAAATTACTATCTATGAAAAATTAGATAAGGTTGCAGCAGAAAGTTCCGATTCTTGGAATAATGCAGGTACTGGTCATTCTGCTTTTTGCGAGTTAAACTACACCCCTGAACAAAAGGATGGATCAATTAATATAGATAAAGCTTTAACGATTGCTTCTTCGTTTGAAATTTCCCGACAGTTCTGGGCTTATCTAAAGGAGCAAAAAGTTTTAACAGAGGATTTTATAAAAACAGTTCCTCATATGAGTTTTGTTTGGGGCGAAGACAATATAAAATTCCTTAAAAAGAGGCACGAAGCAATGACTCCCTTTGCCCTTTTTGAAGACATGAAGTATTCAGAGGAATTTGACGAAGTAACTAAGTGGGTGCCTATGATGATGAAAGGCCGCGACAGAAGCGAACGAATGGGTGTAACTCGAATGCAAGCCGGTACAGATGTTAATTTTGATGCTATAGCAAAAGGGATGGTTAATTATCTTAAAAATTGCGATGGAGTTGATGTTTGTACAAATCATAATGTAAGAAATATAAATCAACAAACAGATAGAAGCTGGAACCTTAAGGTTAAAGATTATAATACGGGAAAAATGGTAACAGTTAACAGTAAATTTGTGTTTATTGGAGCTGGTGGAGGTTCATTGCCATTATTACAAAAATCAGGAATTAAAGAAGGAAGAGGATATGGAGGATTTCCGGTAAGCGGAAAATTTATGCGTTGTTTAAATCCTGAACTTATTAGAGAACACAATGCAAAAGTATATGGCAAAGCTGCAGCCGGTTCGCCTCCAATGTCGATGCCACATTTAGATGAAAGAAGAATCAGCGGAGAAGGTTCATTATTGTTTGGCCCTTATGCCGGAATGTCGATGCGATTTTTAAAATCAGGAACGAATTTAGATTTAACGAAATCCTTAAGATTTCATAATATTCGTCCTATGTTAGCTGTGGCACGACACGAATTTGGGTTGATAAAATACCTGGTTGGACAAGTAATGCAAACGAAAAAAGACCGATTTAAGTTTTTAAAATTGTATTTCCCCGAAGCAAAAATGGAAAACTGGGAGTTGTATACGGCTGGCCAGCGAGTTCAGATCATGAAAAAAGATAAGGAAAAAGGTGGCGTATTAAAGTTGGGGACTGAAATAATCAACAGCGCAGACGGTACTTTAGCAGCATTATTAGGCGCTTCGCCAGGAGCTTCAACAGCTGTAACTACGATGTTTGATGTATTAGAGAAATGCTTTACAGATAAAATGGCCTCAGACGATTGGAAGAGTAAAATTCAGGATATGATTCCAAGTTATGGGAAATCCTTAATTGAAGACCAGGAGCTTTGTCGTAAAACACGAAAAGCTACTGCTAAGGTTTTAGATTTAATAGAATAACATAAATTCTAATATAGAGTAAAAGCGTACTCAATTGGGTGCGCTTTTTTGTTTTAAACCAATTAAGAATTATCTTATCTAAAATATGATTGTGATTAAAATAGAAATTAGTTAAATTTAAAATCCGTCAATATGTTTATTAACTACTTAAAAACAGCCTACCGAAATTTAATAAAAAATCCGCTATTTAGTTTTATAAATATTTTTGGATTAGCCTTAGGAATGGCTTTATTTCTTTTAATTTTTCAATATGTAAAATTTGAATTAAGTTATGATACTTTTCACCAAGATAATGAAAATATTGTACGTTTAAGCTATTCGAAATTTAAAGATGGAAAAAGGGCATTTAATTCTGTTTTAACTTATTCAGGAGTTCCTTCGCGGATGAAAGAAGAATTTCCTGAAGTATTAGATTATGTTCGAATTGTACCGACCTATAGAGAATCTTTAGTAAATTATGATGATATTTATTTTAAAGAGGGTGGAATCGTTTTTGCTGATTCTACGCTATTTACTATCTTTTCTTTTAATTTAATTGAAGGCAATCCTTTATCGGTATTAAGTAAACCATTTACTGCAGCTATTTCTAAATCAATTGCCCAGAAATATTTTGGAAATGAAAATCCTATAGGTAAATCATTTCGAAGAGGTGATAACCAGGAATATACAATTACAGGTGTGTTTCAAGATATTCCACAAAATTCACATATAAAATTCGATTTTGCATTTTCTCATACAACTTTACAAACCTTAATGGGAAAGGAGCGAGCCGATAATGATTTTAGTAATTATCATGCCTATGCTTATTATAAACTTCTTCCGGGAGTAGATTTGGATGAGTTAAGAAAAAAATTTCCAGATTTTGTGGATAAATATGTTGGAGGTGAGGAATTAAGAAAAATTAATACCATACTTGAATTTGAATTACAAAAAATAAAGGAAATACACTTGAATTCACAAAAGGACAATGAAGCTGAAACAAATGGTAATGCAAAAACAACTTATTTTTTCATGCTCATTGCTATTATTATCCTTGTAATTGCTTTGGTCAATTATATTAATCTATCTACATCTCGTTCATTGGAAAGGGCAAGAGAAGTAGGAATGAGAAAAGTAATAGGTGGTCAGCGAAAACAGTTAATAGGACAGTTTTTAACAGAATCGGCATTAGTTAATTTATTAGCTATAGTAACAGCGGGGATAATTATTGCTTTAGTTCGTTCAATTTATTATCAGCTCACTGGAATTCCGTCATCAATGTCATTTTTACAAGATTCGGTATTTGTTCTCGGGATAATTGTCCTTTTTGTGATAAGCGCATTTTTATCTGGATTATATCCATCCTTTGTGTTATCCTCGTTTAAACCACTCTCTGTTATTAAAGGAAAATTTGGAAGCGGGAAATCTGGTATTTTATTAAGAAAAGCGTTAGTTGTTGGTCAGTTTACAGCACTTCTAGCAATTATGACAGGCACGTTTACTGTTTATAAGCAAATTAATTATATGCAAAATCTGGAATTAAATGTTGATATTGATCAAACTTTAGTTTTAAAAGCTCCTGTTTCAGTTGACTCTACTTATGTTAATACGCTGGAATCTTTTAAAGAGGATGTTGTTCAGTATGATGCAATTAAAAGCATGACTTCTTCAGCACTAATTCCTGGTAGTAAATGGTTAGGTCAAACCTGGTTTAAGAAATTTGGAGCACCAGATGATGAGCTTCAGTTTTGTTATATAAATCAAATAGATTATGACTTTATTGATTCATATGGATTGAAATTGGTTGCAGGAAGGAATTTTTCAAAAGATTTTTCTACCGATAATGAAGCTTTTATTTTAAATGAAAAAGCAGTAAAAAGATTTGGATTCAAAGATCCTGAAACTGCTGTTACTGAAAGAATGTTTTCATATTTTATTGAAAACGGAAGCCCAGTAATTGGTGTTATTTCTGATTATTATCAGGAATCACTCAAGAGCGATACTAAACCTGTAATTTTTATGCTATCGCCATCGTTAAGTTATTATTCCTTAAAAATTGAGGATCAGGATATTGAAAAACTTATATTGTTTCTTCAAGAAAAGTGGGAATTATATTTTGGGAATAATCCTATGGAATATTTCTTTCTTGAAGAATTTTTTGATCAGCAATATAAAAAAGACAGGCAATTTGGAAAGCTTTTTAATATTTCATCCATATTTGCAATAATTATTTCATATTTGGGATTGCTAGGGCTAACCTTATATACAGTGCTTCAGCGTAGAAAAGAAATAGGTATTCGAAAAGTTTTAGGCGCTAATACAAATTCAATATTAGTCATCTTTTCTACAGATTTTATGAAATTGGTTTTAATTTCAATTGTTTTAGCTACACCATTAAGTTATTATCTGATTAATAATTGGTTAATGAATTATGCCAACAGAATTAGCATACAGTGGTGGTTTTTTGCACTACCTGCTTTACTTATGATCATTTTTGCAACCATTGTAATTAACTTACAGATATTAAAAACAGCCAAAACAAATCCTGCACTTATTTTAAGATGTGAATAGGAATTAAATAGAAACAAAAAGCGCAACCAATTTGGTTGCGCTTTTTTATACAATCTTTTTAAGGAAGCAATTCGAAAATAGGTTTTCGTTTTTAAATTGAAATTTCTTTATCTTTTTGTATCCAGGTAAGTATTATTATTCCTGCACGGGCAACAAGAAAAACCATAATTCCAAAAAGCGGATCCAATAGCGCCATTTTTAATCCTTCAGCCAACAAACTTAGAGTAAGTTCTCCATGCGCAGAAACATTGTCAAATGCCATTATAAGACCAAAAGTGCGTCCCAAAAAACCCCAGGCAACTGCAAACCATGCAAAAGAAGACATTAAAGAAATAGTTTTGTTGTAATCTTTTTTTCTTAAAAAAGCACTAATAAATAATGCGATTACAATAATTAGAATAATAAAAATTGTGTAAGTAAAAAATGGACCACCATCGCTAAATTTACTAATTACATCTCTCATAATATTTGAATTTTAGTTAATACTTGATCAAATGTAAAGAAGATCTCTTTTGCATTTTTTTATTTACGATGGATCAAATATTTAACAGGCCTTTTAACGAATTTAAAGATACAAAATGAAATTTAATATCCTTCAATTGTAATAAAAGATGCTAAACTGGTATTTAGTCTATAAAAAGATGCAGATTCAAACTATTTATGTAATATTGTTTATATGAAATTATTTCAAAAAAGTAAATTCAATTTTATTCCGCTGCACCTACTGTTATGGATTGGTGTTTGGTTTTTCTTTAGATACTTTTTTGGATACAATACGAATAATGCTGAATATGTAACCTGGTTTGCAAGCATATTGCTACCATTAACAATGATGGTTACGTACTTTGTAAATTATTTTTTAATTCCGAAATATTTATTGACAAAAAAATATTTTCGATTTGCATTATATAGTTTTTATACCTTGGTTTTTTCTTCGTATCTAATTGTGCTGATAATTTATGGATGTTTAATTTTTCTGTTGAGTTTTAATACTACCATTATGCCACCGATGAGCAAGAATTTTGTGTTTGTTCTTATCATGGTGTTTTTAGTTGTTGGTATTGTAAGTTTTATAAGCATTCTGAATCAAAATATTAAAACTATCTCTAGGAATAAAGAGTTGCAAAATAAGATTTTAAATACTCAACTTCAGCTTAAAGAGCAAGAGCTACATTATTTAAAAATGCAAATTCATCCACATTTTTTGTTCAACACACTAAATACGATTTATGGATTTGCTTTAAAACAATCGAAGCAAACAGCTGATATCATTCTGAAACTTTCTAACCTGTTAGATTATATTTTGTATCAGGTTGATAAACCAAAGGTTCGTTTAATAGAAGAAGTATTACATATTAAGGAGTATGTTGAGTTAGAAAAAATTCGGTTTAAAGATAATCTTAAGGTTTCCTTTAATTTTAATAAGATAGATGAAAAGCTCCAAATAGCCCCAATGCTGTTGATACCATTTGTTGAGAATGCCTTTAAACATGGAAATCTTAAAGATGGAATTATCGAAATTTATATTGATTTACAAGCACATAAGGATAAATTGGATTTTTCGATTCGAAATACTGCATTGAACGAAATAAATAAAGAAAACAAAGGAATAGGACTTGAAAATATAGCAAAGCGACTGAAATTGCATTATGAAAATAAATTTCAACTGGTTACTGAGCATAAAAATGACTGGTATTTTGCAAAACTTGTCATATCGGATCTAAATACAAAAAGCAATGACTAAAGTTATCCAATGTATTATTGTTGACGACGAGCACGTTGCTCGAGACGTATTGGAAAATCATTTGTCGAGAATAAAAACAATAAACGTAGTAGCAAGTTGTAAAAACGCACTAGAAGCATTTAACTTAATTAATAATGAAAAAATTGATTTAATCTTTTTAGATATCAATATGCCAGAAATATCAGGATTGTCGTTTGCAAAATCCATAAACAAAGACATTAAAATAATATTTACCACTGCTTATCGTGAATACGCAGTCGATGGATTTGATTTACAGGCAGTTGATTATTTATTGAAGCCAATTTCTTTTGAGCGATTATTCCAGGCAATTAACAAATACCTGGATGAAAAAAAGCCTTTATTAAGTAATATTAAAAAAGAAATTTCTGAGGAAATTAGCGATTATTTTTTTGTTCGATCCGACAGAAAAATGATAAAAATTGAATATAACGAAATCACTTTTATTGAAAGCTTAAGCGATTACATAAAAATACATTTAAATGATAAAACAGTTATTACTCGAGAAACCATATCAAATATCGAAGTTAAACTTCCTCAAAAAGACTTCATAAGAGTACATCGATCATTCATTGTTTCAATTGCAAATATTGATTCTTTTACCAACGAGTACATAGAAATTAAAGAAAAAGAAATACCAATAAGCAGGAGCTACAAAGAAAGTGTGCTGCAAAGACTAGAGAAAAGCTGTTAACTGAAAGCCCTTTTTTAATATTGTTTGCTTTTTGCAATAAATCCGTTTTTTCCTACAATCCAAATAGTTTTTTTGGTTAAATGAATTCGATGAATATCTGGAAAATCAGAAACTTTTTCCCAGCTTTCTCCATTATCGTTTGATATATGAATTACAGCATCCTCATTCTTATTATTATCACCAACAACCATCCATCTTTTTTCTCCTAAATATGCAATACTTCGCAGGCGATTTCTTGTTATTTCTTTATAAGTAAATGAATTGCCCCTATTATTGCTTATTAAAATTTTCCCTTTAAAGCTAGTCGCTACTCCAAATTGATCGCTGGCAAACCGAAGGTCGCGGATTTGGCCAATTATAGCTGAGGTATCCTTGAAAACATATTCCCAAATATGTGATACAGTATTAATTTTAATTATGAATCCATTTCCAGAAGCAAATAGATCATTTTCTTTTTTTGTAAGATTTAAGATCATTCCAGGAATATCATCATAAATCCCTTTCCACGATATTCCTCCATTAAGAGTTCTATACGTTTTTGGGATCAACTTTCCACTGCCCATTTCGGCACCTGACACATAGCCAATAGTATCGTTAATAAAACACATTCCATACAATAGTAAGTTTTTGTCTTTTACAATTATTGACATATCAGACCATGTTTTACCTCCATCATAAGTTTTAAGTATTTTACCTTGTTCGCCACAAATCCAGCCAAGATCAGAATTAACAAACTGTATTTGTTCAAAATAAATAGAATCTGTTTGCTTAATTATTGTCCAGGTATATCCCTCATCTTTAGATTGATAGATGCTTCCCGTTCCATAAGAATACATATATCCAACGCTATCATTTATAAATTCAATATCATGTAAATGTTCTGTGATATTAGTATTAATAATTTCCCAATCGGACTGAGCGAGTATAAGGGTGTGAGAAATTAAAAATATTATAATCACACAGGATGTTCTCATAGCAAAGGAATTTTTACTTCGAATTTGGTACTTTCCGATAGGTTTGAACATATCTGAATCCAGTACTTAAATCATTGGATTCTTTAGCTTTATATGGAATGGTTTCTTGAGATGCTTTGTGATATACTACAACATTTGGAGCATCTTCCGTAAAGTTTAATTCGGTTAAATAGGTTTGTTCTAAAAAAGTTTCTGCCGTCCACTCACTAATTTTACTATAAAATCTGATAAGATCAGGATCGCTGTATCTGGCATCAGTTTTAAATGCACGTGGTAAATTAATGTTGGTAAAATGTTTTGCTCCTTCAATCTCGGCCGAAAGAGGCAAGCGGTAATCCTTTTCGGTTGGCAAGTTAGCTTCTTTTAGTTCTGCATTTACCTGCCTCGTTTTCCATTGGCAGAAAATGTTAGTTTGTTGCCAACTTATTCCCAACACCGGATAATTATCATACATTGAATTATTAAAATAGATTGCATATGGAATATCAAGTCCTTCGATTTGTTGCGATTGAATATTATTGGGAGGTGAGGCAGTTTGATAGTGCACAGGGCTTAATTCTATGGCTTTTAAATATTCTCTGTATTCTCTGTTAGAAACCATGCTGCTAATCCAATATGGATCGGAATAAACTACAATACCTGCAGTATCGTTGTTTAAAATACGAACCAACTTAACTGGTCGTTCTGACGGTATGTAATCCATTTTTTCGAATATTACCTGATGCTCTTCAAACAGGGTAGTATCGCGTTTGAGATTTTGTCCGAATGTGTTGTTGATCAGAATTACTGATGCTAATAAACTTATAAAATAACGGCTTAGTTTTTTCATGGCAATTACAATTGGGTTTAAAATAAAGATAATTAAATATTTGAATACCCTATGAAGATTCAATCATTTTTCAATAGCAGCTCAATCAGAACCTAATTGTGCAAGAAGTGACCATGCCGAGTTTGGGAAATTAAGATTAGAAATTTGTAAATTAGCCATATATATAGTTCATAGATTTGTATGTGTGTAAATCAATGTCTATAAATTAGTATTTATGAAAAGAATGAAAACTATATCTCTTTGTTTATGTTTTTTCTTTCTTTCATCAAAAGGATTTGCACAACCTGCTTTTATTGAGCATTATCCTGATACGCTAATAAAGACTCGTCTGAACACAGTAATAGCAACAGAAGCCACAACTTATGTTGCAGGTCTCTCATTTTTAAGTTTTATCTGGTATAAGGACCACGAGAGAGTTCCATTCCATTATTATAACGATGGAAAAGGATATTTACAAATGGATAAAGCTGGTCATGCCTATTCAGCATATTATGAAAGTTATTATGCTTATTATGCTTTGCGCTGGGCAGGCATGGATAAAAAAAGAGCTCTTATTTACGGAGGTCCTCTTGGATTGGTTTTTCAAACACCGATCGAAATTTTTGATGGAGTGTATGAAGGATATGGTTTTTCGTGGTGGGATATGGCAGCTAATGCAGTAGGATCAACTATTTTCACAGTTCAGGAAGCTTTCTGGGACGAACAAGTTGTATTAATGAAATTTTCTTATTCCCCAAGTGGTTATCCTAAATATCACCACATTTTGGGCGACAATGAACTAGAGAGTTTTTTTAAAGATTACAATGGTCATACCTATTGGTTATCGGCAAACCTTAAGAAAATTACTGGAATACAAGGGCTTCCTGATTGGTTAAATGTAGCAGTAGGATATAGTGGAAATGGCATGATTAAAGAATTTGAGAATCCTGAATATTACCAGGGAGAGCCTTTCCCGGAATTAGACAGATATCGACAATACCTCTTTTCTTTGGATATTGACTTATCACGAATTCATTCAAATAAAAAATGGGTGAGAAACCTTTTAAAAAACTTTAATTTAATTAAAGTTCCTTTCCCAGCACTGGAAATAAACGAGATTGATGGTGTTATTTTTCACCCGATATATTTTTAAAAACTATTTTAAGAACATAGCCAGGTAATCTCACAACCAGAGTATAATTCTAGGTAAGCAAGGAGATATCTAAATTTGATTTCTTAACTTTTTTATTTGAGTAGCTATTGGTCCCCAAATTAATATTAAGTGAAAAGCAGCTCCAGCACCAAGAATATAAGAAATCTCTTCATAACATTCTGTTCCTTTAAGTTTTAACGAACATCCAATGATGGTAGCACCCCAAATAATAGCACTGGCTATTATGTAATAACCGATAAAATTCTTTTTCTTTTCCATTTTATACTGTTTAATTGTTTAAGAGATAAATTTTAACAAAATGTACATATTTTATTTCAATAATGAATTTAGATATAACTAAGCTAGGATTGTAGCGATATGTCTGCAATAGCTACGAACTATTTTTCTTGTATAAAGTAAAGCTGTTTATCTTCAACTAAATACATCATCGGGGCAATCTGAATTTTTGGATACAAAGTTTTTAAACGTTTGCTTTCGTTTAAAATAAAATCTATCTCATTACCAATCTCTGAGTATGGATAATCTTGTGCAAAATGCTGTTCTGCTTGTTCTCTATTCCATCCGGCTGTCTCAATAAGCCCTTCAACGAATTGATCTTTGCGGGCTTCAAGATTTGACATACCGCAATGGTTATGTCCAATGAGTGCAATATGTTTGACTTTTCCAAATGCAATAGCATATGAAATTTTAAACTCATTATAACGCATATTAGCTCCTCCTGCTCGAACCATATAGGCAAAATTTCCAGGAATGCGCAAATGTACACGGTTATCTACGCAAGTACCAATTAAAAGCTGGGGATTATCGTAGGTATGAAATGACTGGTTCAAGTTGTGATATTTCAAGAATTGTCCAATGGGAGTTTGTCGATATTTTGGTGATATGTGGTTTGTTGATTTTATAGTTATTAACCGGTCCATATACGTGATATTAATTTATTTATAAAGGTCTAAAAATAGTAAAATTTGTCAAACAGCAAAAAAGCACTTTTTTGGGCTATGTGCGATAGGGTATAATTAATTTAAGGCATCGTATTAATAACATCTAATTTGTGACTTAATTCAATTAATTTCAACTAATAAATTCAATAATGGACACACAAACAACATTTGGATTTAAGAAATTATCTAGAATTCTTATTTTCCTTACACTTATATCTCTTTTAATATCTTGTAATGAAGATAATTCTGGAAATATCAACAGTAACGATATTCTTTATAAAATTAGATCATTAGAAGGAGTAGAGGTTGTCGAAATTATGCCTCAATACGGTTATTCAAGAGCTTTTCAAATCAATGTAACACAACCAGTTGATCACAATAATCCCAGTGGAGATCAATATACACAACGTATTTACCTTTCGCATGTTAATGAGAACATGCCTATGGTTTTTGCTCCTTCGGGATACGCCACTTCATCCAGATCCGGACAGGAAATTGCCAGTATTCTTGGTACTAATTGCATGAATGTGACTCATCGTTATTTTAATGATTCAAAACCCGATCCTCTCGATTGGCAGTATCTTACGATAGAACAGGCCGCGGCTGATCATCACAGGATAGTTGAACTTTTTAAAAATATGTATAACGACAAATGGATAAGCAGCGGAGTAAGTAAAAGCGGTCAGGCAGTTCTTTTTCACCGACGATTTTACCCTGACGATGTGGATGTTACTATTGCTTATGTGGCCCCTTTTGTTTTTGGCCCTAAGGATATGCGTTTTGCTGATTACATTGAAACCATAGGTGAAAGCGACTGCTTTACTAAACTAAAGGAATTTCAACGATTAGTACTGCAGAATCGTACTGATATTTTACCTTATGTAAATGGATTCATGCACACCAACGCTGAAAGCTGGTCTCTGGATTCTGATCTTATACTTGAATTGGCTGTAATGGATTATCCTTTTTATTATTGGCAATATAATGATATCGATTGCTCATACATACCCAATTCAAGCAGTACGAATGCAGAGTTATTTAATCATTTAAACAGTATTGTTTCTGTGAGTGGTTTTTCTGATGAGAATAACGAATTTTATGCCCCATATGTATACCAGGCTTTAACAGAAACTGGTGCTCCAGGGTATAAAACAGATTACCTGAGTGACTTATTAATTAATATTGATCCTTTGGATGAGGGAAATCCTAACTTTGAAATCCTGGCTCCACAAAATGCTACGTTAACATTTAATTACAGCACACTAACTGATATTTATAGTTGGCTCCAAACCAGCGGAAATAATATCATTTATATTTATGGCGACCAGGATCCATGGACAGCAGGAGCTATTGAACTTACAGGACAAACAAATGCTTTGTTTATTCTTCAGGAAGGAGCAAACCATAGAGTAAAAATTGCTGATTTAGATGAACAACAACTTGTTTACTCTACTCTTGAAGAATGGTTGGACATCGAAATATCAAGTACAAAAAGTTATATGTACACGGAACCTGAACCAGATATAGGTTTTAGATTAAGGTAAAAAAACGCAAATAGCTTTAAAACTTTAACTTAACATGTGAGCTACTTCATCATCTATTATTGCTTTAAACTCATCGCAGCAGGCAGTAATTTCAATAAGATAGGTATTCGGTGGATCAAAAATCAGCTTAAAGGCTACACTTTTATCGTGTGTTTTACATTTAATTTCGGATATACTACCTGAAATAATTGAAGTATATGTTTCTGCCATCGCTGGTTTAGGCATTCCGTCAGGATTTTGAAATACAATTTTGTGCATAGGATTCAAATTATGAATGCAATGTATACTTTTATTCTACCAAAAGCAATCTCTATTTTTGGTAAGTTAAGGAAATTATTCCTCAAGCTTAAACGCGGGATTATAAATTAATCCAATAACATTTCCCCAGGGATCAATAACAGTTGCGGTCATTAAATCACCACCTACGTTAAAGGGCTTTTCATTTTCCAAAGCTCCGAGGTCAATAAGGTGCAGATACATTTTTCCAATTTCGTTTACACCCCAATAAGACAAAACATTTTTTGTTTTTTGGTTAGAAGGATTTTCTTCAGGTAGCAGTCCCAATTCGTATCCTCCAATATTAAAGCCCACGTAAAAAGGCTCATCGAAATAAGGCTCTGTTTCGAATGCTTTTGCATACCATTCTTTTGCTTTTGCCAAATCTGCAACCATATAACATATTGTTCGCAGTCCCAAATAATTTGATTTTACCATATTTTTAGTACTATCGGTTTGTTGTATATCTTCTTGCGAAAATACCAATTGGAAATTTAACATAATTAAGCTGATCAGGATAATTTTTTTCATGATAGTTTTTAGTTTAAGTCTAAATATTTTTCTAATTCATTAAGAGTTTCGGGTAAGCTTTCACGGCCAAACCCTATGCGAAGGTATTTATCTTCAAAGCCAAACATCTCGGCAGGAACGGTCATTATTCCTGTTTGTTCTACCAATTTATTACTAAATTCAAGAGCCGTTTCTTTTATGTTTAACTTCACAAATGCGGTTGAACCAGCTTTAGGTGGAATGAAATGAAACAAATTGCCGTGTTGGGTTGCAAAGTCTTTAAATATTTGAATATTTCTTTTGATTTTTTGGATATTAGGTATCACAAATTTATTGATATGATTTAAGGCTATAAGAGCTAAAATTTCGCTTGGAGCATTATTACAGATGCTAAGATAATCTTTAAAAGCAAGAATTTTTTTAATAAGTTCAGTATCTTTTGTTACGATCCAACCTATACGTAAACCTGCCATTCCAAATGATTTAGATGTTCCCCACAAACTAATTCCTCTTTCATAAATATCACTTAAAGGAGGGAGCTCTTCCATTTCGCTGATCGTGAGTTTATGATACATCTCATCCGAGAAAATAGGGATGTTGTTTTTCCGAGCAATATCAACCACTTTATTTAATTCCGATCTCGTTAAATAGCTACCTGTAGGATTATGAGGAAAATTGATAATAATCAGTTTCGTATTTTTTTGAACAAGCTGTTCCAAATCATCAGGATTAAAATGCCAGTTTCCAGGATTAGGTTTCCAGTACGAAATATCGCATCCGAGAGATCTAACAACTTCATATAAAGATTGATAAGCTGGTAATACTGTTATAACATGATCACCCGCATTGAGCAATACATTCATGGCAATGAAATTAAGTTCTCCTGGCGATGCAACAATGATATTTTCCTTAGAAGCATTCTGGTAATGTTTACCAATAGCTTGGCGTAATAATGGATTCCCTTCGCTTTCGGTATAACCAAGTTTCAAGTTTGTCCACACAGCAATTTCTTCGGTTGAAGCATGTAATAGAATATCCTGTACAGAATAGCCATCGCAACCGGAGCTCGACAAAAGGTATTTGGCTGTAAATTCGTGCTGTGCAAAGTAGCGTTCTAACTTAAATTCATTAATTTTCATGGTTTGGATTTTAAAGTTTGAAAATAAGAATATTTTGGGTAATTAAAAAAGCAGAGATAGTTTGTCCGTTGAAAACAGGCGTATCAGTGTATGCGAGCTTAGGTTATTATCTTCAGAAAAATAGATATCTTTGCGTATTATTTTTACATTTTGAATTACATATGAAATTTACTGAGTTTAATTTAAATGACCAATTGTTAGAAGCCATTTCGTACATGAATTTTGATGATGCTACTCCTATTCAAGAAAAAGCTATCCCCGAAATAATAAATAGAAAAGATCTTATAGCATGTGCGCAAACGGGAACTGGAAAAACGGCAGCATTCATCTTGCCTGTTTTAAATGAGTTAAGCGAATTTAAGGAAACAGCTGTTCATACATTAATAATTGTACCTACTCGCGAATTAGCATTACAAATAGATCAACAGATTCAAGGATTTTCTTATTTTGTGCATGTTAGTTCATGTCCGGTATATGGAGGAGGAGATGGAGCCGATTTTGAGGTTGAAAGAAAAGCTCTTTTGGGTAATGCAGAAATTATTGTAGCTACGCCAGGCAAATTGATTTCCCATTTAAAAATGGGATATGTAAAATTTGAAAAGATCAAACATCTAATTCTTGATGAGGCCGATAAAATGCTCGATATGGGATTTTATGAGGATATACAAAAGATCATATCCTATATACCAAAACAAAGACAAACACTTATGTTTAGTGCAACAATGCCTCCCAAAATTCGCACCTTAGCCAGTCAAATACTTAAAAATCCAAAAGAAATAAGCTTAGAACTTTCGAAACCTGCCGAAGGGGTGTTGCAAGCATCATATTTAGTTTTTGAAAAGCAAAAAACGGCTTTAATAAAACATCTTATTGTAAATAAACCCGAATACGATAGCATCCTTATTTTTACATCTACTAAAAGTAAGATTTCAGAAATAGTTCGGGGATTAAAGGGTAACGATTTTTCCATTGAGGGAATATCTTCCGATTTGGAGCAACAAGAACGTGAAGAAGTACTATCGCGTTTTCGCTCAAGAAAAACACGTGTGCTAGTTGCTACCGATGTAATTAGTAGGGGAATTGATATTAAAGATATTAACCTGGTTATTAATTATGATGTGCCACATGATGCCGAAGATTATGTGCATCGAGTAGGAAGAACTGCGCGTGCAAAAACCACAGGTATTGCTATTACGCTCATTAGCGAGAGCGACATGCAAAAGTTTAAGAGGATTGAAGACCTTATAGAAAGCAATATTATTAAATTACCTACACCACCAGAAATAGGCGAAAGCCCAGTTTGGAATCCGAAACCAATCTTCAAATACAAAAAGCCCAGATTTAAAGGTAAAGGGAAAAGGAAATAGTGCTTTTTTAAATTAAGGTTAATTGTAGCGAAGCTCCGAGAGATCTGTGGGAAATAGTAAAATCAACTCATTAAAATAAATTATAATATGCATGAATAATAATTCAGAATGAGAGTGCGAGTTAGTATAAAAATTTTACAAGGAGTTTTTTAATCATAAAAAAGAAAGGCTAACTTGTATTTTTATTATCTAAGCTAAAACCTGAAATTATGAAAATCAAAATTGTAATTAGTGTATTTCTTTCGATTTTGATATTTACTTCATGCAAAGAACAAGTAGATGTTAATAAGAAAGAGCAATTTAAAGCCGAAGTGATTAAGGCTGAAGAAGACTTTGCCAAAATAGTAAAAGAACAAGGAATAACAGCTGGCTTTTTAGCTTTTGCCGATGAAAATGCGGTATTAAAAAGAGGCGAGCAGTTAATTAAAGGAAAAGCTGAAATTCAAGCACATTTAGAAGCACAAGGGGCGAACTACAAAGAAGTAAATTTAGAATGGAAAGCCGACTTTGTTGAAGTTTCAGAATCAGGAGATCTTGCCTATACGTACGGCCACGCAAATTTTTCAGCAATTACTGTTGATAGCACAGAAGTTGAAGGTACAGTTGTTTTCCATACTGTTTGGAAACGCCAGGCCGATGGTAGCTGGAAATATGTTTGGGATTAGGTTAAAAGCCATTTAGTGAGATTGTTTCTGCCAAAACAGGGATAGTCTTTACCTGAGAAATATCGAAAATTAGAATTATCGGCAAATAAAAAGCACAAACAAATGTTCGTGCTTAAATCGATTTTTATTTTTATAATATTGCACGGACAATCAATCTGACTACCTTTGGCAACCTGCCTGTTTGGCAGACAGGTTAAATTAGCAGACAGGCATGTCTGAGCTAACTTGGGAGGTTTGCAGCTTTTAATCTATTGCTTTTCCGCTTTGTATTTCTTTTCGAGTATTAGATTTCCTTCAGAATCATATTCAAGGTATCGTCCATCTTTATTTTCGCTTAAATCGTAATCAATAAGCAAACGCAGTTGTCCATTGTCGTAAAAATATCTCCATGTACCCACTTTGTAATAACGATTAATGCTATAATAAAGATCATCATCTTCGGTTTCTACCTTTTGTTTTGCTTTTATTCCAATCGATTTTATATTTCCATTCTCATAGTTATCCTGAAATATTTCGCCTTCTTCAATTTTTAAATTATTAGATCTGTTTAAAATATACTGATAGTATATTTCATACGAAATACTCGTGTCGGTTTTATACAAATCTTGTTTTGACTTATCTATATAGCTTTCTTGTGGATTTGTTATTTGCTGCTCAATTTCTTGCAATGAGACCAAGATATCTTGCTCGTTTTCGTTAATACTTCCAATTTTTCTTATAGAGATTGTATTATAGCTCAAATCTTTTAATCCAATGATACCATACACTGTTTCTCCCTTTTCAATATTTTGGTTGAGTATATTATACGTATTAAGTTCATTCAGTAAATTTGTGTTGGCAGTTCCGGCAACAGCCATGTTACCAAGAGCAAGTGTAGGGCCTAAAACATATCCGATTGGGTATGTTTCGGTTGTAACACTTGTTGCAGTTGTTTTTGTTACAAATAGTTTTAATGGAGTAAGCAACAAATACAATAAATAGCTTGGTGCTGCCTGCTTTATTGAATGTTTAACAACAATAGGTTCCAATGGAAAAAGCTGGTTTGATCCGCAATAAAAAGCAACATCTTTTCCTATAGCAATAGTAGAATCAGTATTGTTGGTAATTTTTAAGGAAATGATTTTTAAGCTTTTAACATCTTCCCTACGCGCATATTTTCTATTTCCTTTCTCATTTAGTACATCATATTTATACGACAAACTTATCCCGTCTTTTAAAACATGTGAAGTATATTTAATTGTTGGCGGATTTATTGGTTTGTAAACTGACGCGCATCCACTTAATAAAGCTATGGTGAATATAACTAGTGTTTTAAAAATATTTTTTCTCATTTAGTGTTAAATTTATTTTGTTTGAAATAAAAGAGCCCAAAATTAACTAAACTATTTAATTATAAAAGTGCTCGTCGGATTTTAAATCTTTTGTAAGGAATAAAAAAGCACGACCCGAATGTTCGTGCTTAAATCTGATTTTTGAGTTTAGGATTATTATTGCAGATTTTCGGTTTCTTCTTTAATATCTTTATAAATGACCTGCCCTTTAGTTAACCACGAAATACCGAAAGCAAGTAATGCCAGCGACTCTAACCAAAATACAGGTTCGAGATTATCGAGGCCCGGAAATTTGCCTTTAAGCAATGCCATATATAAAGCAATTAGCAATATACTGCACGCCATAGTATAACCACAAATTTTATAAATCCGGTTCCTGTTTCTCTTTTGCACAGAATAAGGTTTTGGCTGATCGCTCTTTGTAAACAATGCCAACGAAAAATAAATAAGCACACTAAAGAAAAGTAAAGCAGAAGTTAAATGCAGCTTGTTGATTAAAGTGCTCGGGTCAATAGTATTGTTCGGGAAAAAAGCTATTCCTAATGCAAACAAACCTGCCAGATGACCGGCAATATTGTCTTTGTAATCGTGCCCAAGATACGAGAACATAAATAATGAAACAGCACACATAATACCCACAAAACCATTGCCCATGCTGGTATGATAGTAGCTACTAATTGAATTTAAAATATGGTTTTCTTTATCGAGGGCTATGGAACCAATTACCAGTATTATGGGAAAGGTAATTCCCAGCACTCCAACAGCCCTTCGTAAGGTATTGTACGATATGATGTACATGCGGGCATCCTTTTTATCTATTGTAGTGTTTTCCATTTTATTTGGGTATAAAGATTAATCTTTTTAAAAAACGTAGAATGGTGACTATACCAGAGCCTCAATCTATTTATATCTATTGTTCATATTTTGACCCGTTTTATTTAAGATATGCTTTAGATGTTTCACATTAATTATTTCATTTGCTTTATGTGAACGCCCAAATTTTACTCCACCAAATGATAACTGCGATAAAATATCACCATTTTGAGCATCAACAACAATCCATTCATACATTCTTATTTGGTTCGACCATATAATTTTTACATATCCTTTTTCAGGTGTTTTATTCAGAATAATATCTTCATAAGTAC